>NZ_JBEZZS010000017.1:0-121090 GCF_040639295.1 Nocardioides sp. NPDC023903
CAAGGCGGCCGGTGTCCCGATCGTGGTCGCGATCAACAAGATCGACAAGCCGGAGGCGGACCCGACCAAGATCCGCGGCCAGCTGACCGAATACGCCGTACTCCTCGGCTGGCCTACTCCGACGAGCGCCGCCGGGCGGCGCAGATGCGCCGCGTCGCTGGTCCTGGATGGGAGGATGAGCGACGTGGCAACGCAGGGACCCGGTCAGAGCAAGCGCGTACGCGGTCCTCGGGCCCAACAGGGTCCGGGGCGACGTCCGCGTGCCCCCATCCCGGCCCGCCCGGCATCGATGGGCGGCATCGGCGGGATCGACGCGCTGCGCAAGCGCCTGCGCCGGCCCAAGCTCACCGGACGGGCGATGATGATCATCGTGGTGGCCGCCGTGATGGTGATCTCCTACGCCTCCTCGCTGCGCGCCTACCTCCAGCAGCGCCACGAGATCAACGCACTCCAGACCGAGATCGCCGAGCGCAAGGAACACATCAAGCAGCTCGAGGAGCAGACCCGTCGCTGGGAGGACCCCGCCTACGTCCAGCAGCAGGCCCGCGAGCGGTTCGGCTTCGTGATGCCGGGCGAGACGGCGTACGTCGCCCTCGACGAGAACGGCGAGCGCATCCAGACCGAGCCGGAGCTCACCGACCCCAGCAAGGTGGGCAGTGCGGAGCAGCCGAAGGCATGGTGGGACGATGCGTGGGGTTCCGTGCTGCTGGCCGGTGACCCGCCGGAGCAGACAGGAGACGGGCCGGAGTCGGAGATCGACCCG
Organism: Nocardioides sp. NPDC023903; assembly: GCF_040639295.1. NCBI lineage: Bacteria > Bacillati > Actinomycetota > Actinomycetes > Propionibacteriales > Nocardioidaceae > Nocardioides > Nocardioides sp. NPDC023903. The sequence continues at coordinate 764 of NZ_JBEZZS010000017.1, forward strand.
CCCAAGCAGAAGAAAGACTGAAGACATGGCGATCGATCCCAAGGACGTGTCCGCGATCACGGCACAGCTGGGACGCGAGCCACGGGGGATCCACGAGGTCGGGCACCGCTGCCCGTGCTCGCTGCCCGATGTGGTGACCACCGAGCCGAGACTGCCCAACGGCACGCCGTTCCCGACGACCTTCTACCTCACCTGCCCGCGTGCCGCCTCGAAGATCGGCACCCTCGAGGGCACTCACGTGATGAAGGACATGGAGGCGCGGCTGGCCACCGACGAGGAGCTCGCCACCGCCTACGCCAAGGCCCACGAGGCCTATCTCGAGGCTCGCTACGAGCTCGGCGACCCGCCCGAGATCCACGGCATCTCCGCAGGTGGGATGCCCAATCGGGTCAAGTGCCTGCACGTCCTCGCCGGCCAGGCGCTGGCCCAGGGACCCGGCGTCAACCCGCTCGGCGACGAGGTGCTCGAGCGCCTCGGCGAATGGTGGAAGTCCGGCCCGTGCGTGGACCTGGAGCTGGAGGACGAGGAGCAGTGACGAAGGTCGCTGCGATCGACTGTGGCACCAACACGATCAAGCTCCTGATCGCGACGGTCACCGCCGACGGCCTGACCGAGGACGTACGCGAGGCCCGCATGGTCCGCCTGGGCCAGGACGTCGACCGCACCGGTGTGCTCGCTGAGGAGGCCCTGCAGCGCGCCTTCGGAGCCATCGACGAGTACGCGACGCTGATCCGCGAGCACGGTGTCGAGAAGGTGCGCTTCGTGGCCACCTCCGCCACCCGGGACGCTGCCAACGCGGAGACCTTCATGGACGGCGTACGCGCTCGGCTCGGGGTCACGCCCGAGGTCGTCACCGGGGCGGAGGAGGCAGCGCTCTCCTTCGGCGGCGCGGCCCGCAACCTGCGTGGCACCCCGGAGCCGCCGGTGCTGGTGATCGACATCGGTGGCGGGTCCACCGAGCTGATCCTCGGCGATGGGCCGACGCTGGGCGTCGGCGAGTCCGACAGCATGGACATCGGCTCGGTGCGCCTGCATGAGCGTCACCTGCGCTCCGACCCGCCCACGCGGGAGGAGATCGAGGCCTGCGTACGCGACATCGACGCCCACCTCGACGACTGCCCCGTCGACCCGGCCACCGCCAACACCCTGGTCGCCGTCGGCGGCACCATGATCCAGCTGGCCATGGGACTGCTCGAGCTGGCTGCGTACGACCGCGACGCCACCGATCACGCCGAGGTCGCGCCCGACGACGTCTACCGGCTCGTCGACCGCCTGCTGGCGATGACCGTCGACGAGCGGCTGGCGCTGCCCTGGATGCATCCCGGCCGGGCCGACGTGATCGCCGCCGGCGGAGTGATTCTCAGCCGGATCCTGAGGCGCTCGCGGGTCGAGTCTCTTCTGGTTTCCGAGTCCGACATCCTCGACGGAATCGCCTGGTCCGTTAGAGACTAGGCATGTCGGGGGACTTGATCTTGTGTTTGACGCCTAGGTTTGGGTTCACCGGCGTATACCCATCAAACAGAACCAAAGCTGTCTCTCGGAAGGTCAAGAAGTGAAAAAGCTCATCCTGCTTGCCATCGCCGCCGCTGGTGTCGGCGTGCTGGTCAAGAACAAGTCTGAGCAGCTGAAGGCCGGCGCTAACAAGGTCACCAGCGACCCGCGCGTCCAGTCGGCCCTCGCGACCGCCTCGGAGAAGGCGGCGCCCATCAAGGAGAAGGCTGCTCCCTATGCCGAGGCCGCCAAGGCCAAGGCCGGTCCCTACGCCGCCACGGTGAAGGAGAAGGCCGGTCCCTACGCGGAGCAGGCCAAGGAGAAGGTCTCGGCTGCTGCCGGGGTCGCCTCCGACAAGCTGCACCGCAACGGCTCCGTCCCGGAGTCCACCACCCCGACGCCTGCTCCGGAGGCCCCGGAGCCGACCACGGGCTCGTCCTCGAGCAGCGAGTACGGCGGCTACCCGCCGGCTCCGCCGGCCCCGCCGGTTCCGCCGACGCCGTCCGCCCCGCAGGCCGGGGTCACCGGTGACCCGCTCACCGACCCGATCGCCCCGGCCGACCCGTACGCCACCGAGGTCCCGCCGCCCCCGCCGGCCGACCCCGACAAGGCGTCCTACGACGACCTGGGCGGTGGCGACACCGCGGTCAAGCCCACCTCGGAGGGCACGCCCGAGTTCGCTCCCGAGCCGGTCGACTCTCCCGAGGAGGAGAAGGACAAGTGGTTCCGCGGCTGAGCTGCGGCTAGAGCTGATCTGTTATAGCGGGGCCATCTGAGTCACCCGCGGTCCGCCATCGGCGGGCCGCGGGTGACAATGGTTTGGTGACCATCCACGCCATCACCGTCCTGGGACACGACCGCCCGGGGATCATCGCCGACACCACCGCCCGCCTGGCCGGACTCGGACTCAACCTCGAGGACTCGACGATGACCCGGCTCCGCGGACACTTCGCGATGACGCTGCTGTGCGCGGGTGAGGCGACCACCGACGCGATCCGAGCCGACCTCGAGCCGATCGCGTCCGACGGCACCCTGACGGTCACCGTCTACGAGCTCCCCGAGGAGCAGGCGCCGGCCGGCGCCGGTCAGCTCTTCGTGCTCTCCGTCCACGGCGGTGACCGTCCGGGCATCGTCTCCACTGTGACCGCTGAGATCGCCGCCGTCGGCGGCAACATCACCGACCTGACCACCCGTCTCTCCGGGGATCTCTACGTCGTCGTCGCCGAGCTCGAGCTGCCGGCGGACGCCGACGTCTCCGTGCTCGAGGCGTCGATCAAGCGGGTCACCCAGGAGCTCGGCGTCGACGCCACCCTGCGGCCGATCGAGGCCGACGACCTGTGAGTGTGAACGAACGAGTCGCCGCCTGGACCGAGGCCGAGCTGGGGGTCGAAGGCAAGGTCCTCGAGGTCGTACGCGCTCCCGCGCAGGTCCTCTCCGTGCCCGGCAAGGACGTCGACCCCGCCGCCCCCGAGACTGTCCAGCTCGCCGCCGACCTGATCGCCACCATGCGGGTCTCGCCCGGCTGCGTCGGCCTGGCCGCCGACCAGGTCGGGGTCTCGGCCCGGGTCTTCTGCGTCGACGTCTCCACCCACGTCAAGACCAAGACCCACCACGGGACGTACGTCCTGTGCAACGCGGAGGTTATCGAGGCCAGCCGCAACGAGAAGGCGCGCGAGGGCTGCATGTCCGTCCCCGACCTGACCGGTGACGTGAAGCGGGCCTCCCGGCTGACCGTACGCGGCCAGCTCCCGGTCACCGGCGAGACCGTCGAGATCGTCACCGACGCCTTCGAGGCCCGTTGCCTGCAGCACGAGATCGACCACACCAACGGCCTGCTCTTCATCGACCGCGTCGCGGGCGCCCACGCGCTGCACCAGCGGCAGACGTACTTATGACGCTAATCTCTTCCGCGCGCCCCGGTATCCCAATCGGTCAGAGGAAGGCGTCTTAAAAACGCTTCAGTGTGGGTTCGAGTCCCACTCGGGGCACTCTGCGATCCCCGGAACATCAGGGTTGTCCCGGACGTTGAGTGAGACACAGGGCCGGTACGCTGGCCATAGGAGCCGCCACCGTGGCGGCGACTTTCCAGTCGCTTTCGAGGAGTGACCCCCAAATGCAGAGCAACAACCCGGTGTTCCGTAGGGCAGAGGGCTTCGGGCAGCCGTCGCAGAACGCCTACGGCAACGCGACCTACGGTGGCAACGGCGCGTCCTACGCCGGCTACGGGCAGGACCCGAGCCAGTGGTCCACCGGCGGCCCTCAGGCTCCCGCCGTGGGCGCCCCCATGACGATCGACTCGGTCGTGCAGAAGACCGCGATCTCGCTCGGACTCGTTGTCCTTGCGGCCATCGCCACGTGGATGCTGACCCCGGACATCACTACGGGCGCCAACCTCGCGCCTTTGTACGCCGCGACTGCGATCGGCTCGATCGGCGGTCTGATCCTCGGTCTCGTCAACAGCTTCAAGCGAGTGGTCAGCCCCGCACTGGTCCTCGCTTACGCCGTGCTCCAGGGGATGCTGCTCGGCGGCATCAGCAAGACCTTCGACGCCATGTTCGGCGGTGGCATCGTCGTGCAGGCCGTGCTCGGCACGTTCGCGGCGTTCGCAGGTGTCCTGGCTGCGTACAAGTTCTTCGACATCAAGGTCGGTAACAAGTTCCGCACCTTCATGATGGCCGCTGGGTTCGGCCTCCTCGGCCTCATCCTTCTCGAGGTCGTCCTCGGCTTCTTCGGTGCGGGCATGGGGCTGTTCGGGATGGGGGCGATGGGCCTGGTGTTCTCCATCGCGGGCCTGGTCTTCGGAGTCTTCAGCCTGATCCTCGACTTCGACTTCGTCGAGCAGGGCGTCGCCAACCAGCTCGAGGAGCGGGAGTCCTGGCGTGCCGCGTTCGCTCTGACGGCGAGCTTGGTCATGATCTACTTCTACCTGCTTCGCATCCTCGCGATCCTGCAGCAGGACTGATCGAGACCCGCATTCTGACAAACAACAACCGCCCCGTGCCTACCAAGGCACGGGGCGGTTTGTTTGTCGTCAGCGCTGGGCGTGGTGGCGTTCGGCGACCGGGGGAGTCTCGTCGGGGCGCTCGCCCCGGCGAGGCTCGCGCTGCTCGTTCTCGAAGGAACGGGCACGGGCCCAGTTGCGGCCGAAGCGTCCACGGGGGCGCGGGGCCGGGTCGATCTCGGTTCCTGGCCGGATGACGGCGCGCAGCGAGGCTGCCGCCAGCGGCATCACCTGCTTGCCGTTGTAGGTCTCCAGGATGGCGTCCTCGTCGCCGACGAGGCCGAGCACCGAGAGCGTCGGTGGCACCAGCACCTCGCCGAGGGCGTGGTAGCCGGCGGCGGAGGGGTGGAACTGGTCGGCGCCGAACCAGAAGGCCGGAGTGGCCTTGAAGGCCGGGCCGAGTACGTCACCCAGCGACACCGTGTGGCCACCGGCGCGGATGACGTGGAAGATCTGGCCGGCGGCGATACGGATCGACCAGGCTCGCATGATCGAGCGCAGCGGCGGCAGGATCGGGGTGGCGGTGCTGAGGTCGGGGACGGTGCCGACGAGCACGGTGACTCCGGCTTCCTGGAGCCGGATGACGGCTTGGGCGAGGTGACTCACCGCGACCCGCGGGCGCACCCGGCGGATCACGTCGTTGGAGCCGACCAGGATGACCGCGATGTCAGCGTCGGCGGCGATCGCCTTCTCGACCTGCGGGTGCAGGTCGGAGGACTTGGCGCCGATCTCGGAGAGGTCGTGCAGGCGCACCGGCCGGTGTGCCTTCTCGGAGACTCCGGAGGCGAGGACGGCGCCTGGGGTGTCCTCGACCTCGGTCATCCCGTAGCCAGCTGCGCTCGAGTCGCCGAGCAGCGCGATGCTGATCGGTCGCCCCGGTTGCCGTGCTCCGTACCACCCGGTCGGGGAGGGTGCCACCGGCATCTTGACCTGATGCGTCGCTTTGACGGCAAGCGCCGCTTCCGCGACGAGGACCCCGGCGAACGCGGCCGTCGCGGCCAGAACACCCCCGCCGGCGTACGCGGTCTTGCGTGCCAGACTCTTCTTCGCCACGGGGACCACTCTAAAGTCTTCGGCCCATTACCGGGCACTCAGTATCGGGATATAGGGGATCTCACCTAGTGGACATACGCTGTCGGCATGGAGTACGTGGACTCGCTTCTCGACCTTATTGGCAACACTCCGCTCGTGCGGCTGGGGCGTGCGTTGGACGGCGCCGGCGCCTCCGCACCCGGCCAAGGACCGCTGGTTCTGGCCAAGGTGGAATACCTCAACCCGGGCGGTTCGGTGAAGGACCGCATCGCCACCCGGATGATCGAGGCGGCCGAGGCGTCCGGTGAGCTGAAGCCCGGCGGCACGATCGTGGAGCCCACCTCCGGCAACACCGGTGTCGGCCTGGCGATGGTCGCCCAGCAGAAGGGCTACAAGTGCATCTTCGTCTGCCCCGACAAGGTCAGCGAGGACAAGCGCAACGTGCTGAAGGCCTACGGCGCCGAGGTCGTCGTCGCGCCCACGGCCGTTCCGCCGGAGCACCCCGACTCCTACTACAACGTCAGCGACCGGCTCGCCTCGCAGCCCGGGGCATGGAAGCCGAACCAGTACGCCAACCCCAACAACCCGCGCTCCCACTACGAGGAGACCGGCCCCGAGATCTGGCGCCAGACGGAGGGGAAGATCACCCACTTCGTCGCCGGTGTCGGCACCGGCGGCACGATCTCCGGGATCGGCCGCTACCTCAAGGAGCAGAACCCCGACGTCCAGGTGATCGGCGCCGACCCTGCCGGGAGCGTCTACTCCGGCGGCAGCGGGCGGCCCTACCTGGTCGAGGGTGTCGGTGAGGACTTCTGGCCGGAGACGTACGACCGCGATGTCGCCGACCGGATCATCGAGGTCTCCGACGCCGACTCCTTCGCCTACACCCGCAGGCTCGCCCGCGAGGAGCAGATGCTCGTCGGCGGCAGCGCCGGCATGGCTGCGTACGCCGCCAAGCAGCTCGCCGCGGAGCTGGCCGGCACGCCGGAGGGCGAGAACGCCGTAATCGTCGTGCTGCTGCCCGACTCCGGGCGCGGCTACCTGACCAAGGTGTTCAACGACGAGTGGCTGGCGCAGTACGGCTTCGCCATCGGCGAGGCGGCCAAGCAGACCGTCGGCGACGTGCTGCGCGGCAAGTCCGGCCGGCTGCCCGACCTGGTCCACACCCACCCCGGCGAGACGATCGCCGAGGCGGTGCACATCCTGCAGGAGTACGGCGTCTCGCAGATGCCCGTCGTCCGTGCCGAGCCGCCGATCGTGGCCGCCGAGGTCGCGGGCTCGGTCTCGGAGCGCACCCTGCTGGAGGCGCTGTTCACCGGCAAGGCCAAGCTCACCGACTCCGTCGAGGAGCACATGTCCCCGTCACTGCCCTCGATCGGCTCCGGCGCCGACGCGCACGACGCCGCCCACACCCTGGGCTCCTCCGACGCGCTGCTGGTGCACGAGGACGGCAAGCCCGTCGGTGTCCTCACCCGCCAGGACCTGCTCTTCTTCCTGACCAGCTCCTGAGGCGGCTGGACCCTCCCTCTGGCGGGGGAGGGTCGCGTACGCCATGATGCGTGCTCATGATCGCGTCCCCCCACAACCGCCGAGGCGTAGCCCGAGGCAGTCAGCATCGCCTGACGGCCATCGCCGCGGCCTCTCTGCTCACGCTGTTCTCGCTGACTGCATGTGGTGGCGGCGAGGGCGGCGGTGGCGGCGGGGGTGATCGGCCCAGTGTCGAGGACATCCAGGGCCAGATCGCGAAGAGCAGCGGCGACCAGGTGACCGAGAAGCAGGCCGCGTGCTTGGCGAAGACCTACTACGACTCGGGCCTCTCCGACGAGGCGGTACGCCTTCTGGTCGAGGCCGAGGATGTCTCCAAGATCAGCCCGGAGGATCTCTCGGAGGCGGACCAGAAGGCCAGCAAGGAGCTCTACGAGCCGTTGGTGAAGTGCCTGACGCCGGCTGAATAGTCACCGTTCGGCGCCGGCCGGAGCCAGGTGTCGGCCACCCGAGCGAGGTCCTCGCGACCGGAGACCCCGGTCTTGCGGCTGATGTTGTGCAGGTGGGTCTCGACGGTGCGGGTGCTCATCTCCAGGTCCGCGGCGAGCGAGGCGGTGGTGGGGCCCTCGGGGAGCAGCCGGAGCACCTCGCTCTCCCGCCCGGAGAGCCCGATGTGGGTTGCCGCGCGACGGAACATGCCGGCTCGGCTGCCGGAGATCTCGGAGCGCTCCCAGGCGGTGTCGAGGGTCTCGGCGGCGCCGGCCAGGTCGCCGGCCTCGCGCTGCAGGATCGCCAGCGAAATCGCGGCCCTGGTCACGAACACGAGGGCGCCGGCATCGGCGAGCTTCACGATCGCCTCGCGGAGGCCGTCGACGTCGCCGGCCGCGGTGGTCGCCGCGTACGCCCCCATGCCCTGCAGCAGCGGGCTCTCGGTGCCGGCCGCGAGGCTGGCGGCGCGGGTGATGTGCTTGTTCTCGTTGGCGCCGCGCTCGACCGCCTCGACGGCGAGGAAGATGCCGCCGGTGATGTAGCCGGCGTCCAGCCGCTGGCCGACGAGCTCGCACAGCTCCTTGAGGCTGGGCATCCGGCCGCTGGCCGGCGCCATGATGCTGGCCACCATCCCGGGCCAGGGGCCGAAGGCCACCTTCGCGCCGCCGATCTGGGAGGCGAGGCTGCGGGCGTACTCCGGGCGACCCTGCGCCATCGCGATCTCGGCGCCGAGGGTCAGGATGCCGGTGTGGGCGACGTCGCGGTAGGCCGCGACGCTCGAGGAGGAGAGGCTTTGGAACGCCGCCTGGCTCGCCTCGGTCAGCCGGCCGGCGATGCTCAGACCGAGGACGCAGAGATAGGCGTGGGCCTGGATGAGCATGGCGCTCGAGCTCTGGTTGGCCGCCTCGAGCTGCTCGCGCGCGAAGTCGATGCCGCGTTCCAGGTCACCACCGAGCATGTCGGCGAGCCCGATGAGGAAGGCGTGCAGCCCGGCGGGGAGCGGGTTCTCCGGCTGCTGGCTCTCCAGGAGGTTGCGCGCCTGCTCGACCATCCCAGCGGCGAGGAGGCGTTCGGCGGCGACGACTCCGAGCATCTCGGGGCCGACCGTGTCGCGCGGGTCGGGCTCGACCGTGGGCACCTCGGGGACGTACTCCGTCTGGAACTGCAGATGGGCGCGGGAGGCCTCGAGCGTCGCGGCGAAGCTGGGCAGCTGCTTCAGCCCGTCGTCGAGCACCGCCTTGGCGTCGTTCAGGTCGCCCAGCTCGACCGCCTTCCAGGTGGCGAACCAGGCCAGCATCCAGGCCGACTCCTGGGTGTCGGTCAGTGGCGTACGCCGCTCGACTTCCTCGATCTGGTCGCGAGGCGCCGCCGTGTTGCGGAGCGCGACCAGCAGCGGCAGGGCCGTCTCGGCAGAGGGCATCTCGGTCCAGGAGCGGCGCGCGCGGGTGACCTCGTCGGCCATCTGGCGCAGCGAGCGCTGGTGGAGCAGGGCGGCGTCGGCGCCACGAGGCCGGTGGCTGGTGTAGTCGAGTAGCGGTTGTTCGGCAGCGAGGTGGTTGCGCGCGATCACCAGCCCGAACGCCGAGCCCTCGGTGATCAGGTAGTCGCCGATGAGCGGCGGGTAGAGGCCGACGACACCGCTGCCCGGGCCGTCCTCGCTGTGCCGCGCCAGGCCGTGGGCGAAGAGCGCGTCGAGCACCTTGCGCTCGATCATCTTCTCGGCCTCGTCCAGCGGCACTGGTCCTGTCACCGCGAGCGCGGTCGCGCCGTCCCAGGCGTCCTGCTCGAGCCCGGCGACAAGCGGCTCGACCGCCGAGGCCAGCTCAGGAGCCCAGCCCGTACGCCGTGGCAGCCGCCACAGTCCGTCGAGCTGCTCCAGCACCCCTGCCCGCGGTCCGACGGTGGCGATGGCGCGGACCAGGCCGAGCAGGCCGCCGGTCGCCATCGCGATCCGAGCCAGGGACCCGGCCTCGACCGGGCCGCCGAGGATCCCGCGGCACACCTCGTGCACCTCGTCGACCTCGAGCGCGGGGGAGCGTACCTGGACCGACGGGGCGATGCCGAGCATCAGCGTGTTCTCGGCGACGGGGTGCTGGTGGCGGCTGCTGGTGACGGCGAGGAGACGTCGTTGGCGGTGGATGTTGCGCAGGGCGCCGACCGAGTAGGTGTCGAGCGCGTCGGCGTCGTCGATCACCAGGACGGTGCCGTTGCCGAGCTGCTTGCTCAGCGCGGTGGTCATCTCGCCGATGGTGCGTCGGGGGCCGGTGGGTGTCGCGCTGCCGATGCCGGCGGCGGTCAGCGCGGCGAACGGCTCGTTCTGCCAGGCGCGGTGGCCGCTGATCTGCAGCACGGACCGGCCTTCGTCCTCGAGCCGGTTGGCGACCAGGGAGCAGAGCTCGCTGCGTCCGGATCCGCGGGGGCCGACAAGATGGACGCTCAGGCCCGCGCCGACGTAGTCGATGACCTCGTCGACCACCCGCGCGAGGACACCTTCGCGATCCGACATGCTCACCCCCTACCTCAAGGTACATCCAAATGCATACCGGATTTTCTGTGGGGACGCTGTATCGCCCGCGTATTACGTCTACTGATACGCAGGTTACCTGTTTACAGTACGTAAACAGTCCGTCTGCGACCGCAGCCTCTGGGCGCAGATGATGAGATAGTGATCTCACGGGCTGAGGTTCTCCTCGGCCTGAACACTGAGTGACACCAGGTTGCCGCATCAGCTCCCCCATCTGAATGCGGCCCTGGTGGCACGAAGACCTGAGAGCCCGGCCGTCCCGGACTCGAGGTCGCGATCATCCCCCCGCGGTCGTGACCTCGAGCCCAGGGCGGCCGGGCTTTTTGGTGTTCGCTGGGCGCGGTTGGTGGCGTGGTTCACCAGGGACGTAAGCCACGACACACGGGACGTATGCCTAGGGGAGGGGGTGGTGTGGCCGATGTTGCGCCAGTGACATAGTGACCGACGTGGACAGCGTCCTGGAGTTAGCCAGGTGGCAGTTCGGCATCGTGACCGTCTACCACTTTCTGTTCGTCCCGCTCACGGTGGGACTCACCATGCTCGTCGCCGTGCTGGAGACGATCTGGCTGCGTACGAAGAACCCTGAGTGGCTTCGGCTGACGAAGTTCTTCGCGAAGCTCTTCCTGATCAACTTCGCGCTCGGTGTGGTCACCGGGATCGTGCAGGAGTTCCAGTTCGGGATGACCTGGTCGGACTACTCCCGCTTCGTCGGGGATGTCTTCGGGGCTCCGCTGGCGATCGAGGCGCTGCTCGCCTTCTTCCTGGAGTCGACCTTCCTCGGCCTGTGGATCTTCGGCTGGGACAAGCTGCCGCGGGCGCTGCACAACGCGTGCATGTGGATCGTGCACCTCGGCACCCTGGCGTCGTCGTGGTTCATCCTGGCGGCCAACTCCTGGATGCAGCACCCGGTCGGCTACAAGTTCAACGAGGTCACCGGCCGCGCCGAGCTCACCGACTTCTGGGCGGTGATGTTCAACAAGGTGCAGCTGGGTACGTTCCCGCACGTCATCCTCGCGGCGTACCTGACCTCGGCCGCATTCATGATCGGCATCCTGGGCTGGCTCTACCTGCGCCGGCCGGGCGAGAACAACGCCGACCGTCCGATGCACCGGCGCGGCATGGTGCTGGCGGCCTGGATCATGGTCTTCTCCGGCATCGGTGTGGCGGTCTCGGGCGACATCCAGGGCAAGATCATGACCGAGGTGCAGCCGATGAAGATGGCGGCCGCGGAGGCCCTGTGGGAGACCTCCGACTCGTGCGCGCCGTTCTCCATCCTGACCATCGGCACCCGCGACGGGAAGCACGAGAAGTGGGCGCTCGAGGTGCCCTGCGTGCTGTCCTTCCTCGGCACCGGCACATTCGACGGCAAGGTCGAGGGCATCTACGACCTGCAGGAGCAGTACCGCGAGACGTACGGCTCGACGCCGGGCGCGACGTACTACTCACCCGGCGACTACACCCCCAACATCCCGGTCACCTACTGGACCTTCCGCTGGATGATGGGTCTTGGTGTTGTCGGCAGCCTCATCGGGCTGGCGGTGCTGTGGTTCACCCGCCGAGGACGTACGCCGACGGGGCTGGTCGGGCGCTTCCTGCCTGCGCTGGCGATCTCGGCGCCGGTGATGGTGCTGCTGGGCAACTCGATGGGCTGGATCTTCACCGAGATGGGCCGCCAGCCATGGGTGGTCTTCGGGGTGCTGACGACGGCCCAGGGTGTCTCGCCGGGCGTCGAGCCCTGGGAGGTGTGGATGTCGCTTCTCGGGTTCACCGCGCTCTATGCGGTGCTCGCCGTCGTCGAGGTCGGGCTGCTCATCAAGTATGTGAAGAAGGCTCCGGACCCATTCGTCGAGCCACCCGACCCCTCCCTGCGCGGCTCCGACTCGGATGCCGACGAGCCGATGAACTTCGCGTACTGAGGAGCAACTGATGGAACTCACGACTGTCTGGTTCTGCCTCATCGCCGTGCTGTGGATCGGCTACTTCGTCCTGGAGGGCTTCGACTTCGGCGTCGGGATGCTGCTTCCCGTGCTGGCCCGCGACGACCGCGAGCGGCGCGTCATGATCAACACGATCGGGCCGGTCTGGGACGGCAACGAGGTCTGGCTGTTGACCGCGGGAGGCGCGACGTTCGCGGCGTTCCCGGAGTGGTACGCCACCTTGTTCTCCGGCTTCTATGTGCCGCTGTTCCTCATCCTGATCGCGCTGATCGTGCGTGGCGTCGCCTTCGAGTACCGCCACCAGCGGCCCTCGGTCACGTGGGCCGGCTGGTGGGACCGCGCAGTGATCTTCGGGTCCTACGTCCCCGCGTTCCTGTGGGGTGTGGCCTTTGCCAACATCGTGCGCGGGGTGCCGATCGACGCCGACTTCGAGTTCACGGGGACGGTGCTGACGCTGCTGAACCCGTACGGCCTCCTTGGCGGACTCGTCACGCTGTCGCTCTTCGTGACCCACGGTGCGCTGTTCATCGCCCTCAAGACCGACGGCGAGATCCGCGGCCGGGCTCGTGCGCTGGCGCTCCGCGTCGGGGCCGTCGCCGCCGTGCTCGCCGTGGTGTTCCTGGTCTGGACCCAGGCGCTGACCGGCAACCTCGGCACCGCCGTTCTCTTCGTCGTGGCGGCGCTCGCGCTCGTGGGCGGGCTGGCAGCGGCGTACGTCGGTCGTGAGGGGGTCGCCTTCGCGGGCACCTTCTTCGCCATCGGGCTGTCCGTGGCGGGGCTCTTCGTGGGGCTCTTCCCGGACGTGATGCCCTCGAGCACGGATGTCGCGAACTCGCTGACGACGACCAACGCCGCGGCGACGCCCTACACGCTGAAGCTGATGACCATCGTCGCGGCGGTGTTCACGCCGATCGTGGTGGGCTACCAGGCCTGGACGTACTGGATCTTCCGCAAGCGGATCTCGATCCATCACATCCCCGCCGCTCATTGAGATGCGCCCGAACGACCCGCGACTGCGAGCCCAGCTGTCGGTAGCCCGGCGGCCGCTGGCCGTCGTGGTGGCCGCCGGGGTATTGGGTGCGGTGCTGCTGATCGCCCAGACGTACGCCGTCACCGGACTGCTCATCTCCGCGATCCGCGACACGGGGTCGGTGAGCGGCTGGGCCCTGGCGGTCGTGGCCGTCTTCGCCGGGCGCGCCGTCGTCGGGGTGGTCTCCGACGTGGCCGGCGCCCGGGCGGCCGGCGTCGTCGGGGCGGACCTGCGGCGCCGGGTGGTCGGGGCGATCCTGCGCGGCCGGTCGGGGAGTTCGGGCTCGCTCTCGGCCCTGGCCACGCGCGGGGTCTCGGCCGCCGAGCCGTATCTGACGCGCTATGTGCCGGCGCTGGTGCTGGCGTGCGTGCTGCCCGTCATGGTCCTCGCGGTGATCGTCTGGACCGACCCGCTCAGCGGTCTCATCGTGGGGCTCACGCTGCCGCTGATCCCGATCTTCGGGGTGCTGGTCGGGCTGGCCACGCGTGACCAGGCGGCCAGCCAGTGGCGGGCGATGTCGGCCCTGGCCGGTCACTTCCTCGACGTGATGAAGGGCCTGCCGACCCTGGTCGCCTTCGGCCGCGCGACGGCCCAGTCGCGTGTCATCGCCACGATCACCGACCGCTACCGCCGCCGCACCCTCGAGACCCTGAAGATCGCGTTCGCCTCCTCGGCCGTGCTCGAGCTCGTCGCCACCATCTCCGTCGCCCTGGTGGCGGTGATCATCGGCGTCAGGCTCGCCGCCGGCTCGGTCGACCTGCAGACCGCTCTCGTGGTCCTGCTGCTGGCCCCCGAGGCCTACTGGCCGCTGCGTCGCGTCGGCACCGAGTTCCATGCGGCCGCCGAGGGTACGGCGACCCTCGAGGCCACCGCGGACTGTGTTGGTCTCGACACGCCTTCGCCTAGCGGCTCCGGCGGCTCGACCAACGCGCGCGGGCTCCAGGTCGGCGACGTGTCCGTCACCTACCCGGGCCGCGAGCGGCCAGCGCTGGCGCCGGTCTCAGCGACGGTCCCCGCGCGGGGGATCACCGCGATCGTCGGGCCGAGCGGTTGCGGGAAGTCCACGCTGCTGGCGACGATCGCGGGCCTCCACGAGACGTACGTGGGCACGGTCGAGCTCGACGGACAGACGCCGGCCGCGGGCGACGAGTGGCGACGACGGTTCGCCTATCTGCCGCAACGTCCGGTGTTCCTCAGCGGGACGATCGCCGACAACCTGCGGCTGGGGTCGCCGGAGGCGACCGAGAGCGACCTGTGGCGCGTACTCAAGCGGGTCGCCCTCGCCGACCGGATCGCCGACCTCCCCGGCGGTCTCGGTGCCGACCTGGCCGAGGACGGCCGCTCCCTCTCGGCGGGGGAGCGAGCCCGGCTGGCGCTGGCCCGCGTCGTACTCTCCGATCGTTCCTGGGTCCTCCTCGACGAGCCGACCGCCCACCTTGACCCCGACACCGAGCGGATCATCGCCGACACCGTCACCGACCTCGCCCGCGACCGCGCCGTAGTCCTCGTCGCCCACCGCCAGGCGCTCATCGACATCGCCGACCAGGTCATCACCGTCCCCGTCGAAGCCCTCCCCGCCGAAACCGTAGAAGTGGCGGCCGAGACTGCAGAAGCGGTGGCCGAGACCGCAGAAGTGGCGGACGAAGGTGGAGTTTCGTCCCCCACAACTGCCGATTCGCCCGCCACAACTCACGATTCGGCCGCCACAAGTGAGGATTCGGCGCGGGGGGCGCTGTGGGGGTCGGCGGTGGTCGGCGGGCTGAGCTGGGCGTCGGGGGTGGCGCTGACGGCGCTGGCGGGATGGCTGATCATCAAGGCCTCCTACCATCCGGTGATCCTGACGCTGGTGGCTGCGATGGTGGGGGTGCGTACGTTCGGGATCGCGCGGCCGGTGCTGCGCTACCTGGAGCGGTTGTGGTCGCACGACAGTGCGCTGCGGCTGCTGGCGAAGCGACGGGTGGAGATCTACGACGCGCTGGTGCCGTTGGTACCCGGCGCGCTTCCCGGTCGCCGGGGAGACGTGCTGGCCAGCGTCGTCGACGATGTCGACGCGGTTCTCGACGAGGAGCTGCGGGTGCGGCTGCCGATCCGGGAGTACGCCGTCGTGGCGGCCCTCGCGGTCCTGGCGACCGCGCTCATCGACCCGGTCGCCGCGGCCTTCACCACCGCCACGGTGCTGGCGGCGGGGGTCGCCTTCGGGATCGCGTACGCAGGAGCAGCACGTGCCGAGCAGATCTCGATCACGGTGCGGGCGAGGGTGTCCGAGCAGGTGGTCGAGGCGACCCAGACGGCGACCGAGCGCAGGATGTGGCAGGCCAGCGAGCCCGTGCTCGACACCCTCGACGACCTGGCCGGCACCGCCACCAGGGCGACCACCACTGCGGCGTCGGCCTCGTCGCTGGCCAAGGCGATCGTGCTGGTCACCGCCGGCGCGGCGGTCGCGGCGACCGCCGCCTACGCCACGGTCGGCGACGGTCCGATGCTCGCTCTGCTCACCCTGGTCCCGCTGGCGCTGGCCGAGCCCGCGGCGACCCTCGCCGACGCCGGTGCGGCCAGGGCTCGCACCCGTGCCGCGCAGCACCGTCTCGACGATCTCACCAGGCGCCCACCGGCGGTCGAAGCCCCGGAGAACCCCGAGCGGCCCACCGACGACACCACGATCACGATCACCGACGTCACCGCCCGACCGGGCGACGGCCACAGCGTCGAGCTCCCCGACCTGCACGTCGAGCCGGGCGCGCGGATCGGCATCGTCGGCCCCTCCGGCTCCGGCAAGAGCACCCTGGCGGCGCTGCTGCTGCGCTTCCTCGACCCCGACACCGGAGCGATCACGCTCGGCGGCCGGTGGACCCGCGACATGGACCCACAGGACGTACGGAAGATCGTGGGTCTCGTCGACGACGACCCGCACGTCTTCGCCTCCAGCCTCGTCGAGAACGTACGCCTGGCCAGGCCCGGAGCCACCGACGACGAGGTCGAGCAGGCGATCCGCCGCGCCCACCTCGGCGACTGGCTCGATGCCCTCCCCGCCGGAATGCAGACCAGGCTCGGCGACGGCGCCGCCGAGGTCTCCGGGGGCGAACGGGCCAGACTGGCGGTGGCGAGGTCGCTGCTGGCAGGGCACAAGGTCCTGGTTCTGGATGAACCTTTGGCTCATCTGGACACGGCGACCGCCGCGTCGCTGGCGCGTGAGGTGCTTGCGCGGGAGGATGGCTCGACAGTTGGCGCAGAGCCTGGTCCGCATGGCGGCACGAAAACCGTATTGTGGATGACTCACACATCGACCGGACTGGGGCTGACCGATACCGTGGTCTCCCTTCAACGAATGGGGGAAGTGAGACGGTGTTGACCGAGACAAGGACGATCCGGGTCTACCTGCTCGACGACCACGAGGTCGTGCGCCAAGGGTTGACGACACTGCTCGACAGTCATGACGACATCGCCGTCGTCGGCCAGGGCGGCACCACCGCCCAGGCACGCGAGGACATCGACCGCCTCCAGCCGGACGTCTGCGTGCTCGACGCCCGTCTGCCCGACGGCTCGGGGATCGAGGTGTGCCGTGAGGTCCGTGCGGCCTACCCGGACATGCTCGCGCTCATCCTGACCTCCTATGACGACGACGAGGCGCTCTTCTCGGCGATCATGGCCGGGGCCAAGGGGTACGTCCTCAAGGACATCCGCGGCAACGACCTGGTCGAGGCGATCCGCACCGTCTCCGGTGGCGGCTCGCTGCTCGACCCGCTGATGACCGCGAAGGTCATGGAGAAGATGCGCAACCCCGATGGCGAGTCGCCGCAGATGCAGGCGCTCACGCCCCAGGAGAAGCGCCTGCTCGCGCTCATCGGCGAGGGACTGACCAACCGCGAGATCGCCGGCCGGATGTTCCTGGCCGAGAAGACGGTCAAGAACTACGTCTCCAGCATCCTGGCCAAGCTCGGTGTGCAACGACGCACCCAGGCGGCACTGATGGCCAAGGAGCTCCTCCACCCCCGCCGGGGACAGTAGGAAGCCAAGAAAAGAGCTCAGACCCCAGCGGTGATCGGCACCTGCCAGACGAGCTCGGTGCCGCTGGGGGAGCGGGGGCCGATCTCGAGCTGACCGCCGAGCTGGACCGCGCGGCAGCGGGCGTTCTTCAGCCCGCTCTCCTCGGCCTCGTCCGGGACGCCGCCGCCGTCGTCGCGTACGACCAGCTTGACCTCGTCGTCCTGAAGGCTCAGCTCGATCTGGGCGCTGTGAGCCTGGGCGTGCCGGGCGAGGTTGGAGACCGCCTCGCGCAGCACCGGCAGCAGATGGTTGCGGACCGAGTCGGGCACCGCGGTGTCGACCGGCCCGGTGATCTTGATCTCCGGGGTGAAGTCCATGACGCCCGCGTACTCCCGGACGACCTCACGCACCTGCGCGCGCAGCGAGGAGGCATCGTGGTTGCTGAGGTCGAAGATGGAGCCGCGTACGTCCTTGATGGTCTGGTCCAACGCGTCGACCTGCTCCGAGAGTCGCTTGGGCAGATCCTCGACCCGCTGCGGGTTACGACCCAGGGTCTCGAGCTGGAGCCCGATCGCGAAGAGGCGCTGGATGACCACGTCGTGCAGGTCGCGGGCGATCCGGTCACGGTCGGTGATGACGGCGAGGTCGGCCCGGTCCTCGACAGCGCGGAGGCGGTCCAGGGCGAGGGCGGCCTGGCCGGCGAAGCCGAAGAAGAGCTCGCGCTCGTGCTCGTCGTGGGCGGCGCTGGCCTTGTCGTAGATCGCCAGCAGCGCGCCACGGCCGGCGAGCGAGGAGCGCACCGGAGCGACCACGACGTAGAGCCCGTCGACCTCGAGATCCAGCGGCTCGACGATGCGACGGTCGATCAGGAGCGGGACCTTCTCGGTCACGGCCCGGACCCGTTCCTCCTCGCCGGGCGCGGCAGCGACGCCGGAGACGAGACCGTGCTCGATGCGGGTGCCGGCACCGACCCCGATCGCGCGCATCAGCGGCAGCGCGGTCTCGCACATCCGCTCGAGGGCGACCAGATGGTCCAGCGGAGGGGTCAGGGCCCGGCTGAGCTCGGCGCTCGCCTCGAGCCACCGGCGGCGCTGCTCGCTGAGCTCGAGCTCGCGCACCTTGTCGATCTGGGCGCCGGCGGCGCGGGCCAGGGCGACGACGAGCTGCTCGTCGTGGCTGGTGAACTCGGCGCCGCCGACCTTCTCGGACAGGAGCAGGTGGCCGAAGTCGCGGTTGTCGGTGCGCAGCGGCACCTCGATGAACTTGCGCTTGCCGGGGTCGCCGGTACGCAGCGCGTGGCTGCCGCCGCCATCATGCGTGCGGGGTGAGACCAGCAGGAGAGGCTCGGGAGCGGTGATTCCTCGGGGCCGGGTCGTCGATGCGGGCTCGTCGTCGTCGCCGTCGTCGTCGAGGCGAGCCCGGCGGCCCCGGCTCTTGCCCACGACCTGCAGCGTCGGCTCCTGCTGGTGACCGTAGGTGATCAGGTCCTGCAGATCGCCGTCGGGGCTGAGGACGCCGAGGGCGCCGTAGCTCGCCCCGGTCAGCTCGCAGGCGGAGCGGGTGATTCTCTCCAGCATGGCGCTCAGGTCGAGCTCGCTCGACATCGCGATGACCGCGTCCAAGAGCGAGCGCGCCGATGGCTCCAGACCGGTCAGGTCCTCGGTCGCGTCAGTGGTCACCTGTCAGAGTCTGTCGTGCTGGACCCGGTCGCGTCCACATATCGGCAACAGTTTCTCCACTGTCTGCCTCAAACTCACGCGAATGCTTGCGTTTGGTCATTGACTCTCGATCTCGCCATCGACGTAGAACCATCGTCCGGCACGCACCTCGAACCGGCTGCGCTCGGCGAGCACTCCGTCGCCCGACGGCGCCTGGTAGGACGCCCGGAACGCCACCCAGCCGTGAGTGTCGTCATCGAGCCCGGAGCCCTCGATCTCCAGCCCCGTCCAGGTCAGCTTCGGGTCGGGTGCGGCCACGCCCAGGTCGTCGGGGCGGGTGCCCGGATGCCAGGTGCGGAAGATGTAATCCCAGTCCCCGAGGGCGTACGCCGCATAGCGGCTGCGCATCAGCTCCTCCGGAGTCTCGGCCAGGGCACCGCCACGGTGCAGCCGGTGGCAGCACATCGCATAGCGCCGCCCGCTGCCGCACGGGCACTCCTGGGGCAGGGGCGAACCGGTGACGGTGCGGCCGAAGGGAGACATGCGCCCCATTGTGTACTGGAAAGGACGCATTCTCGTCGTAGGCCCGGAGTGCCCCGTCTATTGTGTGGGGGTGGCTCTCAGGCGCAAGCGGCTCGGGACGGCGGGGGTGCATCGGTGACGGATGTGAACATCTGTCTGCTGGGGCCCCTGATCGTCACGCGCGCGGGCGAGCCCGTGGAGGTCCCGGGGCGACGCCCTCGGACGCTGCTGTCGTTGCTGGCCCTGGAGGCCGGCACCCCGGTCTCCGCAGACCTGCTCGCCGACCGGATCTGGGGCGAGGAGCTCCCCGACAACCCGCGCGGCAGCCTGCACACCTACATCGGGCGGCTGCGTCGCGTGCTCGGCAAGGAGGTCGTACGCCGCGCCGCCGGCGGCTATATCCTCGACCTGCCGCGCTCCTCGGTGGACGCGCTCGCCTTCATCGACCTGCTCGACGCGGCCGAGGGCCCGGAGGCCTACGACCGGCTCGAGGAGGCCATCGCGCTGTGGCGCGCCGAGCCGTTCGACGAGCCTTCCGGGGACTCCCTTGCAGAGCGCACCCGTCCGTGGCTGGTCGACCGCTACCTTGCCGCGCTGGAGCACCGCGCCGAGCTCGACATCGCCGCCGGCCGAGCCGCGAAGGCGGTCGCCGACGTGCGCCGGGTGGTGGGCGACCATCCGCTGCGCGAGTCCCTGTGGGTGGTGCTCCTGGACGCGCTGGACGCGGCGGGGCGTACGGCCGAGGCATTGGAGGCCTATGAGGAGGTTCGGGCGCGGCTGGCCGACGAGCTCGGCGCCGATCCCAGCGCGGAGCTGCGCTCCACGTTCTCCCGGCTGCTGGCCGGCTCCTCGCCGGCCCCGGAGGTCTCCCAGGGCCAGGCGACCGTGCCCGCGCAGCGCGTCTCGGAGGAGGACATGATCCCGAGACAGCTCCCGGCCGACATCCCCAGCTTCTCCGGGCGTGAGGCCGAGCTCCGGCTGCTCGACGCGGTGACCATCTCCCACGACGCCGGCTGTCCGAGCGTGGTCGCCGTGCACGGCATCGGAGCGGTGGGCAAGACCGCGTTCGCGGTGCACTGGGCGCGTGCCCGGACCGAGCACTTCCCCGACGGTCAGCTCTTCATCGACCTGCGCGGCTTCGGACCTGGCGAGCCGCTCTCGCACGCCCAGGCGCTCACGACCCTGCTGATCGGGCTCGGCGTCGACGCCGCCTCGGTGCCGGCCGAGGTGGATGCGGCATCCGCCCTGCTGCGTACGACCCTCGCGCAGCGGCGCATGCTCCTGCTGCTCGACAACGCTCGCGACTCCACCCAGGTGCGACCGCTGCTGCCGGGTGGGGACTCGCTGGTGCTGGTGACCAGCCGGAGCCAGCTGCGTGGCCTGGCCACCCGCGAGGGGGCTCGACGGCTCGCGCTCGACACGCTCGCCCCGGCGGAGTCGGCGGCCTTCCTGAGGCAGCGGCTCATCGACCGGACGGCGGACGAGGAGGACGTACGCGCCCTGGCGGACCGGTGTGGACACCTGCCCCTGGCTCTCGCCGTCGCGGCCGAGCGCTGCAGCCGCTACCCCGACCTCTCGTTGACCGACCTGGTCGCCGAGCTCGACGGCGAGACCAGCCGGCTGGCGGCGCTGGAGGCGCCGCTCGACCCGATCTCCGACCTGCGCGCGGTCTTCTCCTGGTCCTACGACTCCCTCGATGAGGAGTCGCGGCGTGCCTTCCGCCTCCTCGGCCTCCGTCCGGGTCACGAGATCGGGATGCCCGCGATGGCGGCGCTCTTCGCCGTCGACATCGCCGCCGCCCGCCGCCTGGTCGACAAGCTGGTCGACGCCAACCTCGTCCGCGAGCACCGGCCCGGGCGCTTCGTGCTCCACGACCTGATCCGCGACTACGCCCTGGAGATGGGCTCGGAGAAGGAGTCCGGCGAGGCGCTGCTGCGGCTGGTGAGCTGGTACACCCACTCCCTGGTCGCCGCCTCCGAGGCCGACGGCCGGTCCTTCCGGCTGATGAGCCTCGACCCCGTCGTCGACGGGGTGACGCCGCTGAGCTTCGCCACCTCGCAGCAGGCCCGCGCCTGGGGTGACCGGGAGTGGCTGACCATGGGCAGTGCCGTACGCCTCGCCGTGCGCGCCGGGCTGCTGGAACCCGCCTACCAGCTGGTCAACAAGATGTTCAGCCTCTCGATGCGGCACCCACCCGCCGAGACCATCCCGCTCCAGGAGCTCGGCCTCGACGCTGCCCTTCGCGCGGGTCAGCACGTCGACGCGGCCTACATCCGCAACCAGTTCGGGATCAGTCGGGCGCGGGTCGGCGACCTGACGCGGGCGATCACGGAGTTCCGTGGCGCCGCGGAGGTGTTCCGCGAGGCCGGCACCGCTGCGGGTCTGGAGATGGCGCTGTCCAACTGCGGCCAGGCGCTGAGCATGACCGGCTCCCTCGACGAGGCCGTCGCGGTCCTCGAGGAGGCGTACGCCGTCGCGGACCGGGCCGGGATGGCCGACCGTGCCCGCGCCAGCCTGATCGGGCTGGCCGAGGTCTACGTCCGGATGGAGCGCTACGAGGACGCCGTGCGGCTGGTCCAGGAGGAGATCGGCTATGCGTCGGTCGACGTCGACTCCTCCGCCTCGCCGCGGATGACCCTGGTCGACGCCCTGATCGGCCTGCGGCGCTACGCCGAGGCCGAGACCCACCTGCGGCTGGAGCTGACCCACCGCCTCGAGGAGCGCAACCGGTGGGGTGAGGCCAACGTCCTCGTACGCCGCGCCGTGGTCGAACGCGAGACCGACCGCCTCGCGCAGGCCCGGGCGACGCTCCACGAGGTCGTCGTGATCCTGGACGAGGTGGGGGAGCTCGACCGCACCGCGCTGACCCGGGAGCGGGTCGAGGAGCTGCTCGCCAGCGTCGGGTCCTCCGCATCCGCGGATCGGGACGTCGACGCCGAGGCCGCCCAGGGGTTGGGCGGCGGCGTAGCGTTGCGTCCGTGACTGCCGCACCCACGATCAGCACCCTCGGCCAGCTTCGCGCGAGTGGCCATGTGTTCAAGTCGCTCCGCGAGGAGATCCGCGACAACCTGCTGGCGAAGCTGGCAGCCGGAGAGGACCCCTGGCCCGGGCTGCACGGGCTGGAGGACACCGTCATCCCGCAGCTCGAGCGTGCCCTGATCGCCGGGCACGACGTCGTCCTGCTGGGCGAGCGTGGCCAGGGGAAGACCAGGCTGCTGCGTACGTTGGTGGGGCTGCTCGACGAGTGGACCCCGGTCATCGAGGGCTCCGAGCTCGGCGAGCACCCCTATGAGCCCGTCAGCGTGGGTTCCCAGCGGTTGGCAGCGACGGCTGGTGAGGCGCTGCCGATCGCGTGGAAGCACCGCTCCGAGCGCTACTCGGAGAAGCTGGCCACGCCCGACACCTCCGTGGCCGACCTGATCGGCGACGTCGACCCGATGAAGGTCGCCGAGGGACGCTCGCTGGGCGACCCGGAGACCATCCACTTCGGCCTGATCCCGCGCTCCCACCGCGGCATCGTCGCGATCAACGAACTGCCCGACCTCGCCGAGCGGATTCAGGTCGCGATGCTCAACGTGATGGAGGAGCGCGACATCCAGATCCGCGGCTACGTGCTGCGGCTGCCGCTCGACCTGCTCGTGGTCGCCTCCGCGAACCCGGAGGACTACACCAACCGCGGCCGGATCATCACCCCGCTGAAGGACCGCTTCGGCGCCGAGATCCGCACCCACTACCCGCGCGAGCTCGACGCGGAGATGGCGGTCATCCGGCAGGAGGCCGCCCTGGTCGCCGACATACCCGACCATCTCCTGGAGATCCTCGCCGTCTTCACCCGTCATCTGCGGGCGTCCTCCGCGGTGGACCAGCGCTCCGGGGTCTCGGCGCGCTTCTCGATCGCCGGCGCCGAGACCGTCGCCGCCTCGGCGCTGCACCGCGCCACCGTCCTGGGCGAGGCCGACGCGGTCGCCCGCATCGTCGACCTGGAGACGGCCGTCGAGGTGCTCTCCGGCAAGATCGAGTTCGAGTCCGGCGAGGAGGGCCGGGAGGCCGAGATCCTCACCCACCTGCTGCGTACGGCCATCGCCGAGACCGTCCGCAAGTCCTTCCGCGGCCTCGACTTCGCGCTGCTCATCGACGCCATCGAGGACGGCCGCATGGTCACCACCGGCACCAAGGTCGCTGCCGGCGACTTCCTGGCCGGCCTCCCCGTCCTGGGTGAGTCCGACCTCTACGACCAGATCGGCGACCGCGTCTACGAGTCCACCGGCGGCCCCAAGAACGACGGCCAGCTCGCCAGCGCCATCGAGCTGGCCTTGGAAGGCCTGTTCCTGGCGAGGAAGATCGGCAAGGACACTGAGGGTGGCGAGACGATCTATGGCTGAGCAGTCGCCGCTGGTCGAGCCGACGGAGCCGCTAGGCGGAGGCGTGTCGAGACCAACAGACCGAGCGGGGCAGTGATGAGCCGCTACAAGAAGTACGCCGGGGGTGACCCGCTCGCGCCGCCGGTCGACATCGCCGAGGCGCTGGACGCGATCGGCGAGGACGTGATGTCCGGCTACTCGCCCGAGCGGGCGATGCGGGAGTTCCTGCGGCGCGGGGGACAGGACCAGCGCGGCCTCGACGACCTCGCCCGCCAGGTCGCCGAGAGGCGCCGAGAGATGTTGCAGCGCCACAACCTCGACGGCACGCTCGAGCAGGTGCGTGAGCTGCTGGACAAGGCGGTCCTGGAGGAGCGCAAGCAGCTCGCCCGCGACGTCACCATGGACGACGGCGACCGCGCGTTCCGGGAGATGCAGATCGACAACCTCTCGCCGAACACTGCCGCCGCGGTCAGCGAGCTCTCCTCCTACGACTGGACCTCACGCGAGGCCCGCGAGGCCTACGAGGAGATCAAGGACCTGCTCGGCCGCGAGCTCCTCGACCAGCGGTTCGCCGGGATGAAGCAGGCGCTCGAGGGGGCGACCGATGAGGACCGCGAGGCGATCGTGGAGATGCTCCGTGACCTCAACACGCTGCTCGACAAGCACAACCGCGGCGAGGACACCCCCGAGGACTTCGACGAGTTCATGGCCAAGCACGGCCAGCACTTCCCCGAGAACCCGCAGAACATCGACGAGCTGCTCGACACCCTCGCGCAGCGTTCGGCGGCCGCGCAGCGGATGCTCAACTCGATGTCGGCCGAGCAACGACGCGAGCTGATGGAGCTCTCCCGGCAGGCCTTCGGATCGCCCGCGCTGATGGAGCAGATGGCACAGCTCGACGCCAACCTGCAGGCGGCGCGTCCCGGCGAGGACTGGTACGGCTCCGAGGAGTTCGGCGGCGGCGAGGGTCTGGGCCTCGGTGACGGCACCGGTGTGCTGCAGGACATCGCCGAGCTCGACCAGCTCTCCGAGCAGCTCCAGCAGTCCTACGCCGGCTCCCGGCTCGACGACATCGACCTCGACGCCCTCTCCCGTCAGCTCGGTGACGAGGCCGCGGTCGACGCGCGCACCCTGCAGGAGCTCGAGCAGGCGCTGCGTGACTCCGGCCAGCTCGAGCGCGGCTCCGACGGCGACCTCCGGCTGACCCCGAAGGCGATGCGCCAGCTCGGCAAGGCCCTGCTCCGCGATGTCGCGCAGCGGCTCTCCGGACGGCAGGGCGAACGCGACCTGCAGCGCGCCGGCGCGGCGGGCGACCTCTCCGGCTCCTCGCGGCCCTGGGCCTTCGGCGACACCGAACCCTGGGACGTACCTCGCACGATCACGAACGCCGTCATCCGCGAGGTCGGCGAGGGCCGACGCGGGCCCGGAGTGCGGCTGAGTGTCGACGACATCGAGGTGCAGGAGACGGAGGCCCGTACGCAGGCAGCGGTCGCCCTTCTAGTCGACACCAGCTTCTCGATGGCGATGGATGGCCGTTGGGTGCCGATGAAGCGCACCGCGCTGGCGCTGCACACGCTGATCAAGAGCCGTTTCCGCAACGACGACCTGCAGCTGATCTCGTTCGGCCGCTACGCCCAGACGATGGAGATCGAGAAGCTGACCGCCCTCGACGCGATCTGGGACAAGGGCACCAACCTGCACCACGCGCTGCTGCTCGCCAACCGGCACTTCCGCAAGCACCCCGGCGCCCAGCCGGTGCTCCTGATCGTGACCGACGGCGAGCCCACCGCCCACCTGGAGGAGGGCGGCGACGTCTGGTTCTCCTACCCGCCCCACCCGGTGACGATCGCCAGGTCCGTCGAGGAGCTGGAGAACTCCCGCCGCCTCGGCGCCCAGACCACCTTCTTCCGCCTCGGCGACGATCCAGGCCTGGCCCGCTTCATCGACTCCATGGCCCGCCGCGTCGAGGGCCGCGTCGTCGCGCCCGAGCTGGACGACCTCGGCGCCGCCGTGGTCGGGTCCTATCTGGGTGACAGGACTGCGCGGCGTACGTCGAACTCCTACGGCGGCTATCCCGATGCGTTCGGTGGCCGCGGCTGGTGGGCCGGCTGAATGCTCACCGAGGTAACTCGGTGAGCGCCCACTTCCCTCGCGGAGTTCCACGAGGTAACCACACGTCGACCGAGTTAACTCGGTGAGCATCCCGCCGCGTAATCTGCGCTCGTGCCCGAGGAGACGCTGAACGTACTTGCCCTTCTCGCTCTCGCGGCCCTGGCCGCTGGATACGTGGACGCGGTGGTCGGCGGAGGCGGACTGATCCAGCTCCCCGCGCTGCTGCTCTTCCTTCCCGGCGCCGCGCCGGTGCAGGTCCTGGCGACCAACAAGCTGGCCTCGATCTTCGGCACCTCGATCAGCGCGGCGACCTACTACCGGCGGGTGGGCCCGGACCCGAAGACGTTCATCCCGCTCATGATCCTCGCGTTCGCGGGCTCTGCTCTGGGGGCGGGCGTCGCCTCGTACCTTCCCGAGTCGGTCTTCGAGCCCATCGTCCTGATCGCGCTGATCCTGGTCGGAGCGTGGGTGCTCTTCAAGCCGTCGTTGGGCGAGGCGACCGAGCTGAGGTACGACGGCCACCGGCATCTGATCGGCGCGATGATCGTCGGGTTCGCGGTCGGCTTCTACGACGGCGCGCTGGGGCCCGGGACCGGCAGCTTCCTGGTGATCGGGCTCGTCGGCCTCCTCGGCTACTCCTTCCTGGAGGCGAGCGCGAAGGCGAAGATGGCCAACGTCGCCACCAACCTCGCCGCCCTTGTCGTCTTCATCCCGCAAGGCGCGGTGCTGTGGAAGACCGGCCTGGTGATGGGCGTGTGCAACCTGATCGGCGGCTACCTCGGGGCACGGACGGCGGTCGCCAAGGGCGCCGGGTTCGTACGCGTCTTCTTCATCGTCGTGGTCGCCGGGTTCATCATCCGTCTCGGCGGCAGCGTGCTCGGACTGTGGTGATGATGGTTGGGGTGAGATGCACTACCTGACTATCGGCCGCGACGGAGCCGCCGAGATCGAGGAGAAGCGGTCGCGGTTCCTCTGCACCCTCGCTCGGGTGGAGGACGAGGCCGACGCGCGGGCGGTCGTCGAGCGGCTGCGCAAGCAGCACTGGGATGCCCGCCACACCTGCTCCGCCTTCAGGATCGGCCCGCCGCCGCAGCCGGTCGAGCGCTCCAACGACGACGGCGAGCCGGCCGGCACCGCTGGGGCGCCGATGCTCGAGGTGCTCCGCGGCGCAGGCGTCTCCGACACGGTCGCTGTCGTGACCCGCTGGTTCGGCGGAACGCTGCTCGGCGCGGGCGGTCTCGTCCGGGCGTACTCCGACGCGGTCCGGACTGCGCTCGACGAGGTCGGGACGCGCCGGCGCGAGCTCGTCCGGGAGTACGAGATCGGGGTGCCGTACGACGCCGCAGGCCGCCTCGAGACCGACCTGCGATCGTCCGGTGTGGCCGTCCTCGACACCTCCTACGGGGCTGCGGTGACCCTGCGGATCGGGGCGCCTCCGGAGGACGAGAAACGGCTCGAATCGTTGCTCGCCGAGCTCACCGCGGGTGCATCTTCGCTGGTCCCAGGCGCGGACCGCTGGGTCGACCGCTGACACCGTTTGGGAGAATGGACGGGTGAGCGACCATAGCGAGACGCCCGTGGAACTCCCTACCGGTTGGACGGCGAAGGTCCCTGACCTCGACGATCTGCCCGCCCTGCTGAGGCTCCGGGCGGCCGACAAGACGCCGTTCGAGGGCTCCGGAAAGGTCGATGCCGACGCCATCACCGGCGAGATCGCCGGCCCCGCTTCCTGGACCCGCCAGCAGCTCGTCGCGATCGACCCGGATGGCGACGTCCGCGCCTGGGCCATCGCCCACGACCGCGCTGCCGGCCGCACCCTTGTCTACCTCTACGTCGACCGCACCATCGCCCAGGCCGCCGAGGTCGCGGCCGGGCTCTATGCGTGGCTCGAGGACCAGGCCCGGTCGATGGCCGAGCTGCGCGGCATCACCGAGTCCCACCTCGACGCCAGCCCGTTCGCCGACGACACCGTGCAGCGGGAGTGGCTGGCGGCAGCGGAGTTCACCAACAAGCGCACCTGGCTGCACATGAGCCGGCCGGTGCTGCCCGACGAGACGGTGCCCCCGCTCCGCGAAGGTGTGACGATCCGCCCGGTCGAGACCCACGAGAATGGCATGCCCGTCGCGGCGGACCTGCAGACGGTCCACCAGACCCTGGAGGAGTCCTTCCAGGACCACTTCAACTCCTACCGGGAGAGCTTCCCGGAGTTCGTACAGCGCCTCCGCGAGGACCCGGGTCACCGCTGGGACCACTGGTGGCTCGCGTATGTGGACGAGACCTTGCCCGCCGGCACGCTGGTCGCCTCGGTGCTGCCCGCGAATGCGGCCGGGGTCGAGGGGACGTACGTCGAGTACATCGGCGTCAACCGCAACGCCCGCGGCCGCGGGGTGGCGAAGGGGCTGCTCTACGCCGTCATCGGCGACGCCCTCGAGCGGGGCCGTGACCGGGTCTCGCTCGAGGTCGACGCCGACAGCCCCACCGGTGCCGACGGGCTCTACAAGTCGATGGGCTGGGTGACCGACTACGTCACCGAGTCCTGGCACAAGGACGTCACGGTCTAGGCACCGGCTAGGCGCCGACGTCCGGGAGCTTGAGGTCGAGCGTCGGCGCCTCGGTGCCGCCGTCGACCTCGAGCATCTTCCCGGTGACGAACTGCCCGGCCCGGGAGGTCAGATAGACGACGGCGGCGGCGATGTCCTCCGCATCGCCGATGCGCCCGAGCGGGGTCTTCGACTCGATCTCGCCGCGCATGGTGTCGTCGCCCGCGACGAACTCGAGGGCACTGGTCCGCACCGAGCCGACGAAGATGCCGTTGACCCGGATCCGCGGCGCCAGGTCGGTCGCGGCCAGCCGCGTCCAGTGCGCCAGCGCCGCCTTGGCGGTGCCGTAGGCGAGATAGCCCCGCCCTGCCGTACGTCCCATCATCGAGCTGATCGACACCACCGACTGCTGCCCGTCCGGGCTCTTCACCAGGTACGGCACCGCCGCCCGCGTCAGCGCGTGCGCCGTGGTCACGTTGAAGTGGAAGGCCTCCTCGAGGTAGCCCTCGTCGGTGTCGAGGAACGTGTTCGGGATCGTCCCGCCCACGTTGTTGACCACGATGTCGAGACGCCCGAACTCCTCGTACGCCGTCGCCGCCAGCCCCGCAGTCGCCTCCGTATCGGCCAGGTCCGCCGGCACCACCAGCGCCCGCCGACCCGCCGCCTCGACCCTCTCGGCGACCTCCCGAAGCTGTTTCTCGGTGCGCGAGGCGATCACCACGTCCGCCCCGGCCTCGGCCAGCGCCACCGCGGTGGCCGCCCCGATCCCGCGCCCCGCTCCGGTGACCACAGCCACGTGGCCGGTCAGTCTGAATCGATCAAGAATGCTCATCTGGTTTCCTTTCCTGCCGAGAAGTCGCCCCCGTCGGCCGAGACGTCACGCGCGTCGGCCGAGTGGGCAGCACGGTGACGCTTCGGCCGACGTGGCTGACGCCTCGGCTTCAGTTGGTTCCGGTGACCAGGCCGCGGCCGGTGATCAGCGGGAGGTCGAGAGGGGAGACGAGGCCGGGGGCGGCCGCGACTACGGCGGGGATGGCGTTGACCAGGCGCTGGGCCGTGACGATCATTCCGGAGACGTTGTGGTCGCCGTGCTCGCCGTGGTGGCTGAACTCGACGGTCATCGACGGCTCGCCGGTGACCTCGATGCGGTAGCAGCCGTCGCCGGTGGCCGGGGTGGGCCAGTCGGGGTCGGACTCCGCGTCGGTCCGGGTGACGTGCTCGAGGGTGATGCGGGGGACTCCGTCGACGCTGCCGGTGACGGTGAAGCGTACGGAGCCCTGGGTGCCCTCCGCGATGTCCACCGACACGGTCTTGGTGTCCTTGACCGCCGGACGGCGCTCGACGTGCTCGGCGAGCGGCTCGTCGAGAGTCACCCCGAGGCCTGCGGCGAGGACGCGGACGACGGGGCCCCATGCGGTGCTCAGTACGCCCGGCTCCCACAGGAACGGCTTGTCCTCCAGCGAGCCCCCGAAGCCGAAGAGGTCCTTCATCACGACGGGCTGGAAGTACGTCGAGTAGTCGGCGATCTCGCTGACCCGGAGGTGGTCGATCCGCTGGGACAGCGACGTCATCGCGAGCGGCAGTACGTCGTTGGCGAAGCCCGGGTCGATGCCGTTGACGTGCAGCGACGCACCGCCCTGGCGCCCGGCCTCGTGGATGCCTTCGATCATCTCGTCCGGCAGCGTCCCCTGCGGGTGGACCAGGATGACCGGCCCGGAGGAGACGACGTTGACCCCGTCCCGGATCAGCCCGGTCAGGTCCTCGATCGCCTCGAAGACCCGGTCGTCGGTCATCGCCGCGTGGACGACGCAGTCCGGCTTCAGCGCCAGCAGTTCGTCGCGCGACGTGGTCGCCGCCACCCCGAGCGTACGTCCGAGCCCGGCCAGCTCCCCGGCGTCCTGGCCTGCCTTCGCCGGCGTCGAGGTCCAGACCCCGACCAGCTCCAGGTCCGGATGCGCATCGACTCCCGCGATCGCATGACGACCCACCGTCCCGGTGGACCAGACGACGACTCTGAGCGGCTTCTCGGGACTCTGTGGACCTCTGGGAGCGTGGGGCATGGCCCAAATCTAGAACGCGTTTCAGTTTCGCGAAAGTGATTCGCCGAGGAAACTCGCCGCCGCTACGTTGGCGCCCATGACCGAGGCACTCTTCGAGGACACCCGACACCCGACCGGCGCCCCGTTCGTCGCCGACGAGTCCACCACCCTGCGCACGTTCCTCGACTTCTACCGGGCGACCCTGCTCAGGCAGGTCGCGGACCTCGACCACGAGCAGCTCAACCGCCCCTTCCCGCCCAGCACCATGACGCTGGCGGGGATCCTCAAGCACATGGCGTACGTCGAGGGCATCTGGTTCGGCGTACGCCTGGCCGGCACCGGCGAGATACCGCCCTTCGACACCGCGCCATGGGATGAGGACCCCGACTGGGACTTCACCAGCGCCTCCCAGGACGACCCCGAGGCGCTGCGTACGCTGCTCCGCGAGGCGATCGCTCGCTCCAACGAGCTCACCGACACCCCCGGGTCCCTCGACCAGATCGCGGCCGGCAGGAGCCGCGACGGCCATCCGATCAGCCTGCGCTGGATCCTGGTGCACATGATCGAGGAGTACGCCCGCCACTGCGGCCACGCCGACCTCATGCGCGAGGCCATCGACGGAAAGGTCGACCTCTGATGCAGATCCGCGAAGCGACGGCCGAGGACTGGCCGCAGATCTACCCGTTCTGGTCCGAGATCGTGGCTGCGGGGGAGACCTACGCCTACCCCGAGGGCCTCACCTCAGAGGAGGCCAAGGACCTGTGGATGTATGACCACGTGGTCGTCGCGGTCGAGGGCGACGAGATCTTCGGCAGCGCCAAGATGGGACCCAACCGCCCCGGCCGCGGCAGCCACATCGGCACCGCCTCGTTCATGGTCTCGCCGAACGCCCGCGGAAAGGGCGTCGGCCGCGCCCTCGGCGAATACTGCGTGGACTGGCACCGCGAGCAGGGCTTCCACGGCATCCAGTTCAATGCGGTCGTGGAGACCAACACCACCGCCGTACGCCTGTGGAAGTCCCTCGGGTTCCAGATCATCGGGACCGTCCCGGACGCGTTCGACTCGACGTCGCACGGCCGGGTCGGCCTCCACGTGATGTATCTGCCGCTGGCCTGACCTCAGGCGTTCGTGGGGAAGGCGATGCCCGTGTTCGCGTGGCAGCGGTAGCCGTTGGGCACGCGGTCCAGGTACTGCTGGTGCGCGGGCTCGGCGGCGTAGAAGGTCGGGACCTCGCGGATCTCGGTGGTGATCTCGCCGTAGCCACGCCGGGCGATCTCGTCGCCGTAGACCTTGGTCAGCTCCTCAGCGGTCTCCCGCTGCGCGTCGGAGACGTAGTAGAGCGCCGAGCGGTACTGCGTACCGACGTCGTTGCCCTGCCGCATCCCCTGCGTCGGGTCGTGCACCTCGAAGAACTTCTTGACGAGGTCCGCGTAGGAGACCACGGTGGGGTCGAAGACGACCCGGACCGCCTCGGTGTGGTTGGTCTGACCGCTGCAGACCTCGTCATAGGTCGGGTTGGCCGTGGTGCCGCCCTGATAACCGACGGCGGTTGAGTAGACCCCCGGCGTCTGCCAGAAGATCTCCTCGGCTCCCCAGAAACAGCCGAGACCGAAGTACGCCACCTCAGCCCCCTCGGGTGCGGTCCCGTCCTCGGGGGAGGCGAGCAGCGGAGTGCCCAGGACGCGGTGCTTGGCGGGCAGGTCGAAGAGGGCCTGGTCGCGCCCGGCGAGGGTGCGGTCCGCGGGGAAGAGTTGAGTCGGTCGACCGAACATGAGTGACCTCCAGAAAGTCAGGGTTGCTACCAGTCTCCAACACAGTTCGACGCGCGAACGTTCCCGGATGGGCGGCGAGGTGGGATCGGACGTAGGCTCGGCGTGTGAGCGAGCAGCAGCACCTCGGCAAGGCCGGTTTCGAGACCAAGGCGATCCACGCGGGCTACGAGCCCGACCCGACGACGGGTGCGGTGATCCCGCCGATCTACGCCACCACGACCTACAAGCAGGACGGCGTCGGCGGCCTGCGCAACGGCTATGAGTACAGCCGCTCCGCCAACCCGACCCGCACCGCGCTCGAGGGCGCGCTGGCGGCGGTCGAGGAGGGCGAGAAGGGGTTCGCCTTTGCCTCCGGTCTGGCCGCTGAGGACACCCTGATCCGCAGCCTGATGCGGCCCGGTGACCACATGGTCATCCCTGACGACGCCTACGGCGGCACCCACCGGCTTATCGACAAGGTCGAGAGCCAGTGGGGGATCGCGCACACGCCCGCCCAGGTCGCCGACGTCGACGCGGTCGCGGCCGCGATCCAGCCGGGCAAGACCAAGGTCGTCTGGGTCGAGACGCCGACCAACCCGCTGCTCAACATCGCTGACATCTCCGCCTTGGCCACGGTCGCCCACGAGTCCGGCGCGCTGCTGGTCGTCGACAACACCTTCGCCAGCCCCTACCTGCAGCAGCCGCTCACCCTCGGTGCCGACGTCGTGGTGCACTCCACCACGAAGTACGTCGGTGGCCACTCCGACGTCGTCGGCGGAGCCGTGATCGTCCGCGACCACGGGCTCGCCGAGAAGATCGGCTACCTCCAGAACGCCGCCGGCGCGATCGCCGACCCGTTCGGCGCCTGGCTGACGCTGCGTGGCCTCAAGACCCTGGCCGTACGCATGGACCGCCACTGCGACAACGCCGAACGCGTCGCCGACTTCCTGACCTCGCACCCGAAGGTCGGCGAGGTCATCTACCCGGGCCTGGAGACGCACCCCGGCCACACGACCGCTCAGAAGCAGATGAAGCGGTTCGGCGGCATGATCTCCTTCCGCGTCACCGGCGGCGAGGCCGCTGCGCTCGCGGTGTGCGAGCGCACCAAGATCTTCACGCTGGGCGAGTCGCTCGGCGGTGTCGAGAGCCTGATCGAGCACCCAGGGCGGATGACGCACGCGTCGGTCGCGGGCACCGACCTCGAGGTGCCGGCCGACCTGGTCCGGCTCTCCGTCGGGATCGAGTACGCCGAGGACCTGGTCGCGGACCTCGAGCAGGCCCTTGACCAGAGCTGACCCGCCACAGACCGCCGTCTGCGTCGACTTCGGCTCCACCTGGACCAAGGCGCTCCACGTCGACCTCGTCTCCGGCGAGATCCTCGGGACCGCGAGCGCACCGACGTCGCTGCACGAGGTGATGGAGGCGTACGACGCCTGCCTGGCCGCTCTCACCGAGAAGGACTCCCGGGCGGTCGGCGCCGAGATCCTCGCCTGCTCCTCTGCGGGTGGTGGGCTCCGGATCGCCGTCGTCGGCAACGAGGAGCTGGTGACCGCCGAGGCCGGGCGGCGTGTGGCGCTGTCCAGTGGCGGCAAGGTCGTCGCGGTGGTCGCGACCGCAGATCGTGAAGACGAGAGTGACCTAGGGGCCACCCTTGGCTTCACAACCCCTGATCTCGTGCTGCTCACCGGCGGCACCGACGGGGGCAACCGGGACGCCATCGTCTCGGCCGCGCGCGAGCTGGCCGCGGCTGGCTGGCGTGGACCGGTGGTCGTGGCGGGCAACCGCGAGGCGAACTCGGAGATCGACGAGATCCTGGCCGATGTTCCCCATGTGACCTGCGACAACGTCGTGCCGAAGATCGGCGTGCTTGCGCCTGAGAGCGCCCGCGCGGCGGTCCGGGAGATGTTCCTCGAGCACGTGATCGGCGGCAAGAACCTCAGCAGCCGCGCCGACTTCCGTCGGATCGTGCAGGGGGCGACCCCCGATGTCGTGCTCCAGGGAGTCGAGACGCTGGCCGAGGTGCTCGGCGAGGACGTGGTCGTCGTCGACGTCGGCGGCGCCACGACCGACGTGCACAGCGTGGTCCGCCCCGACCCCGAGGCGGAGCACGTACGCGAGGAGGTCGTCGCCGTCACCCCGGTGACCCGGACCGTCGAGGGCGATCTGGGCATGCGCTGGTCGGCGACCACGACCCTCGCCGCGGCCGACCACTCCGACCCGAGTCTCGCCGAGTCGGATCTCTCCGGCGAGGTCGAGCATCGGCGCAACCACCCTGGCTGGCTGCCGCGCACCGAGCAGGACAGAGACATCGACGAGCTCCTGGCGAGGATCGCGATCTCCACGGCCCTGCAGCGGCACGCGGGCCGGTCCCGGGTCGTCCTGGCCCCGGGCGGCAAGGTCATCGAGCGCACCGGCACCGACCTCCGCCGGGTCGGCGTCGTGATCGGCTCCGGCGGCGTACTCCGGCACGGTCGCCGGGGCATCGAGGAGCGGGTGATGCGCTGGTCGGCTCGCGGCGGATGGCAGCTCCCGGAGGCGCCGCTGCGGGCGGTCGACGGCGACTATGTGCTCGCCGCGGTGGGCCTGCTCGCGAGGTCACATCCCGCGACGGCAAGGCGCCTTGCGACCCACCTCACACCTTCCCGGTAGCCTCTGTCAGGTGACAGATCAGGGGGATGTTCCCGGTGCCGAGAAGCGGAGCGCCAAGGATGGCCTCGAGCGGATGAGGGGCGCGTTCAGACGCAGCCGAGAGGCGCGTGAGGCGGAGCGCTTCGCCCAGGACGAGGCCGACGCGCGCGAGTCGGCCGAGGTGGCCAAGGAGGCCGCTGCGGAGGCCCGTGAGTCGGCCGAGAACTTCGCGCTGCGGCTCGTCAACCAGTTCGAGCGCCTGCGCGAGGAGCGCCAGGAGCAGCTGGCCGCCCCCGAGCCGGTGACGTCGCCCAAGGCCGTCAGCCGCACCTACGTTCCCTATGGCGTCGAGCTGTCCGCGCAGTGGGCCTGGCGGTTCCTGGTGATCGTCGCCGCCGGTTACCTCATCGTCCGCGCTCTCGGCTTCCTCAGCATCGTCGTGGTCCCGGTGGTCATCGCGCTGCTGATCGCCGCGCTCGTCTCCCCGGTCGTCCACGGCCTTGCCCGGATAGGGCTCAAGCGGAGCATCTCGGCACTCTTCGTGGTGATCGGCGTGCTCGTGGTGGTCATCGCCATGCTGAGCTTCGCCGGTACGCAGGTCGCCAACGGCTTCAACGACCTGGCCGGGCAGACCGTCAAGGCGCTCGACGAGATCCGCGACTGGCTGATCAACGGCCCGTTCAACGCGAGCGAGACCCAGATCGACACCTGGCTCAACACGGTGCAGACCACCTTGGAGGACTGGGCCGCGGCGTACGCCTCCAACCCGTTCTCCCGGGTCAGCGAGGTCGGCGGGGTCGCCCTCGACGTCTTCGCCGGCCTGTTCATCGTGCTCTTCTCCACCTACTTCTTCTGCGCCGAGGGCGAGCGGATCTGGGGCTGGCTGGTCCGGCTCGCGCCGCGGGCCGCGCGCAGCCGGATGGACAGCTCGGGCCGG
This sequence comes from Nocardioides sp. NPDC023903, assembly GCF_040639295.1. NCBI lineage: Bacteria > Bacillati > Actinomycetota > Actinomycetes > Propionibacteriales > Nocardioidaceae > Nocardioides > Nocardioides sp. NPDC023903. The sequence continues at coordinate 36,285 of NZ_JBEZZS010000017.1, forward strand.
GTCGCGTGGGTGTCGCTGACTCAGTTCACCCGGGCCACGGTCATCGTGGCCGCGGTGGACGCGGTCGGCATCATGGTCATCGCCGCGGCCCTGCAGGTCCCGTTCGTGGCGGCGATCGGCGTGCTCGTCTTCCTGAGCTCGTTCGTCCCCCTGATCGGTGCCACAGTTGCCGGCGCGGTCGCTGTGCTCGTCGCGCTCGTCTCCCAGGGCCCGTTGACGGCGCTGCTGATGCTCGGTGGCGTGATCCTGGTCCAGCAGCTCGAGGCCCACGGCCTGCAGCCGTTCCTGCTCGGCCGCTGGGTACGGGTCCACCCGCTCGGTGTCATCCTCGCGGTCGCGACCGGCATCGTGCTCGGTGGCGTGGCCGGTGCCCTCGTGGCCGTGCCGCTGGTGGCCGCCCTCAACGCGGTGGCCAACCATCTGACCGCCACCGCCCCGGCGTCGCCCCAGGCGCCGACGGCGCCGCCACCTGCGTTGCCGGCCAACGGCCCGACCTCCCCACCCCCGCCGAGCCCAGGAGCAGGCAGTGCCTGAGATGCATGGTCAGCCGACGTACGAGGACATCCTCGAGGCCCGCGAGCTGCTGCGCGACCACATCACCGAGACGCCTGTCCAGGGAGCCCGCTGGCTCACCGACATGATCGGCGACACGGTCATCCTCAAGTGCGAGAACCTGCAGCGTACGGGCTCTTTCAAGGCGCGCGGTGCCTTCGTACGCATCGCCCGGCTGACCGAGGAGCAGCGCAAGAACGGGGTGGTGGCCGCGAGCGCGGGCAACCACGCCCAGGGCGTCGCGCTGGCCGCGACCACCCTCGGCATCCCGTCCACCGTCTTCATGCCCGAGGGCGCGCCGATCCCGAAGGAGAAGGCCACCCGCGCCTACGGCGCGGAGGTGATCTTCGAGGGGCAGTACGTCGACCAGTGCCTCGAGGCCGCGATGGCCTTCGCCGAGCGCACCGGCGCCGTGATGATCCACCCCTTCGACCACCCCGACGTCGTCGCGGGCCAGGGCACGATCGGGCTCGAGATCCTCGAGCAGACGCCGGACGTGAAGACGGTCGTCATCCCGCTCGGCGGTGGTGGCCTGCTCGCCGGTGCCGCGCTCGCGATCAAGGCGAAGCACCCCGACGTGAAGGTGATCGGTGTGCAGGCCGAGACCGCCGCCGCCTACCCGGTCTCTCTGCGCGAGGGCCGCCCGATCCGGCTCGACAAGATGCCGACGATGGCCGACGGCATCGCGGTCGGCCTGCCGGGGGAGACCAACTTCCCGATGATCCAGGCCTACGTCGACGAGATCCGTACGGTCTCGGAGGAGGCGATCTCGAGCGCGCTGCTGGCCCTCGCCGAGCGGGCCAAGCTGGTCGTCGAGCCCGCCGGCGCGGTCGGCGTGGCCGCCCTGATGGACGCGCCCGAGGCCTTCGAGGGCCCCGTCGTGGTCGTGCTCTCCGGTGGCAACATCGACCCGCTCCTGCTCGGCAAGGTGATCCAGCACGGCATGACCCTGGCCGGGCGCTACCTGCCGGTCGCGGTGACGATCCCCGACCAGCCCGGCGCCCTGGCGACCTTGCTGTCGGTGATCGGCGACACCGGAGCCAACGTCATGGAGGTGGTGCACTCGCGCACCAGCCCCGGACTACGGCTCGCCGAGGTCGGTGTGCAGCTCCAGCTGGAGACCCGGGGGCAGAACCATGCCGAGCGGGTGCTCGAGCAGCTGCGCAGCAAGGGATATCCGGCGATCAGTCCCTGAGGACGCGCGCTGCGTTCCGTGGAACGGTCCCGAGGTCAGATTGCGCAACGTTTCGGTCGCGAACTGTCTTCGGGTGTGGTTGCCTTGTTAAACTGAACCTTCTGACAATCTCCCGCGGAACGTTCAGCTGGGTGAAACACGCCCGCTCAGCAGGGAGAAAAGGCGCCGGTTGATGGGGGTTGACCGGCGCCCCTTACCTATTCACTACCCATCAGGAGTAACTCGCTATGACTCAGTCGACCGAGACCACGGCTGCCACTATCTGGCTCAGCAAGGGTGCATTCGACAAGCTCACCGCGGAGTTGGAATACCTGAAGGGCCCCCGACGCCAGGAGATCCTTGCCGAGATCAGCTCCGCCCGCGACGAAGGTGACCTCAAGGAGAATGGCGGCTACCACGCCGCGCGCGAGGAGCAGGGCAAGCTCGAGGGTCAGATTCAGCAGCTCGAAGCACTGCTGCGCAAGGCCGACACCACCGTCCCCGAGGACGACGGTGTCGTCTCGGTCGGAAAGCTGGTCACGTTCAAGTTCGAGGGCGATGACGACGACGAGGCCGAGACCCGCCTCATCGCCTCGATCGAGATGAAGGAGTACGCAGGCGGCCTCGAGATCTCCTCGGCCGCCTCGCCCATCGGCGCTGCCCTCATCGGGGCCAGCGCCGGTGACACCGTGACCTACGAGGGTCCTCGCGGGCCGCTCAAGGTCGAGATCCTGAAGACTGAGGTTTTCACCGCGTAGGGATACCCGGTTAACCGGCCCTACAAATTTCAGAGCCCTGCACTTCTCTGGCAATGCAATGCCAGAGAAGTGCAGGGATTGCCTGAGAAGTACGGTCACTCGACCGTGCAGTCACCCCACTCGACCCGCAGCGCGCGGCGCTCGGTCGGGATGGTGATCGTCTGGCGCCCCTCGGTGGCGGTGAACTCGAGGTGGCCGACCTTCTCCTCCTGGTCGTCCTCGGCCTCGACGGTGCAGACCGGCTTCGCGTCCTTGTCGTGGAGGCGTACGACGAAGGTCACCTCGACCTCGTTCTCGCTGACGGCCTCCCACTTCTCCAGCCCGGAGGAGACCTCGGGGTGCAGGGCCAGCCACAGCGCCCAGCCGAACCAGCCGACGATCGCCACGAGGGCGAGGACAAGGGCGACCATGAGTACGCCCGGGCGACGGCGCGGGCCGCGGCCGTAGCGGGCCGCGATGCGGGATTCTTCAGAGTTCATGGCTTCGGGCTCCGCTTCAGCAGACTCACGGCTTCGGGATCCGCTTTCGGCAGATGACGGCGTGCTCACGGGAAACATGGTCCCACCTCGCCGAAGGAGACCGCACATCCGTCCCTAGACGCCTACCACCAAAGTTGTCCGCGGAGTGGGAGCGGGTAACCGATCCGTGAGACAGAGCGTGGTTAGGATTGAACTCATGCCAGAGCAGCTCCAGCAGGCGTTCCGCCTGATGCACGTGCACGCGCACCCCGACGACGAGTCGAGCAAGGGCGCCGGGATCACCGCGAAGTACGTCGCCGAAGGGGTCGACGTCCATGTCGCGACGTGTACGGGCGGCGAGCGGGGCGACATCCTCAACCCGAAGATGGAGCGCCCCGGGATCCTGGAGAACATCCACGAGATCCGACGCGAGGAGATGCATCGCGCCCGCGACATCCTCGGCATCAAGCAGGACTGGCTCGGCTTCGTCGACTCCGGTTGGGTCGAGGAGTTCATGCTGGTCGAGGAGATGGGGGCCAAGGACTGGTCGCTGCTCCCCGAGGGCTGCTTCGGCAGGACGCCGCTCGAGGTGAGCACGCGCCGGCTCGTCGAGATCATCCGCACCTTCCGGCCGCACGTGGTCACCACGTACGACGAGAACGGGGGCTACCCGCACCCGGACCACATCATGTGCCACCGGGTCTCGGTGGAGGCGTTCCGGGCGGCGGGCGACCCTGACCTGTTCCCGGATGCGGGTGAGCCGTGGCAGCCGCTGAAGCTCTACTACAGCCACACCTTCAACTACCCCCGGATGATCGCCCTGCACGAGGCGATCACGAGTCACGGGCTCGCCTCGCCGTACGAGGACCGCCTCGAGAGCTGGAAGCCGGATCCGGGCTGGGACGAGCGGGTCACCACGAAGGTCGAGTGCGCCGATTTCTTCGGGGTACGTGACCAGGCCCTGCTCGCGCACGCCACCCAGATCGACCCCGACGGCCCGTGGTTCGCGGTGCCCCGGGAGATCGAGAAGGAGGCCTGGCCGACCGAGGACTACGAGCTGGTGACCTCCTACGTGCCGGTGCCCGAGGCGGAGAAGCGCGAGGAGACCGATCTCTTCGCCGGTCTCGACGTCTCCACCGCCGACGACGAGGGCAAGGCCGCGGTCGGACGCGACATCAGCTTCGGCAAGGTCGTCACCGCCTGAGGTTTCAAAGAGATCGCGCGGGCAGGGCCGCCTGCTACGCGCCGCGATACGGGCGCGCTGGCTGCGTTGTCGCCTCTCGATGGTGCAACCAGACCGCCTTCGAGGCTCCGCCTTGCCATCGCACCCGTCTCGCGACGCTCGCGACGGCGCCCCTGCCCGCGCGATCTCTCAGGCACAGGTGAGACAATGTCGGTATGTCCGGCCTTCCGATGACGACGCACACGCTGCACACCTCTCAGCCCGCTCCTGAGCCCACCCCGCCGCAGGACGAGGACGTGGTCGCGGGCTGGACCGCCTTCGGCATCTTCATCGCGCTCTGCGTCGCCGTCGCGGTGATCGCGTGGAGCATGCTGCGTCAGTTCAAGAAGGTCGAGAAGGCCAAGGTCGAGGGTGTCTTCGGCGAGGAGGCCCAGGCTGAGGCCATCGCCCAGCAGGCCGCCAAGGACGAGATCAAGAAGCTCAAGCGCTAGCTTGCCGGCGGCGGCGCACGAGCCACCACCCGCCGGCACCGACCAGCGCGATCGCGCCGACGGTGCCGGCGAGCTGGAACAGTGCGCTGAGCCCGGTTGCCGCGGCCCGCGACTCGTCGAGCGACCAGCCGTGCGAGCGGGAGGTCCCTGCGTACGCCGCCTTCTGGCCGTTCGGCCCCGAGGCCATGGTCTGGTACGCCGGATGCAGGTCGGTCATCATGTCGATCTCGATCTTCGTGGCCGAGGTCGGCGACGGGCAGTCGAAGGTGACCGTGGTGCCGTCGGCGATCAGGTCCTCGCCCGCCTCGACCGACCCGTCGCAGCCCTCGATCCGGATGTGGTCGAGCACGTAGTCGGCGTAGGCCTCCGACTCCGCCAGGGCCTTCTCGTCGCCGGGCTCGTAGAGGACGACGCCGTCGAGCGTCATCCGGTCCGGCGGGAGCGCGCCGACCTGCACCGCGAGGTAGGCGATGTCGTCGGTGGCCCCGAACCGCCAGGTCACCTCGGGAGCGCCGGTGGTGCCGGCGATCGTCGCGGTCTGCGGTGCCCCGAACGGATGCGCGTCGGCGGGCAGGCCCGCGGTGGCCGCCAGCACGAAGCCGGCGACCACCGCGAGAGCCCGGAGGAGACGAGCCACTAACGCTGCCTGACCGTCAGCGTGAGGTTCGTCGTGGCCGGTGCGTGCGTGTCGTCGCCCGGGTAGAAGACCTGCACCTGGTGACGGCCCGGCGGGGGCATCACGTCGACCTCGCACTCGGCGACCCCGCGCCGCACCCGCGCCTCGCACAGGACGTCCTCACCGATGAGGAACTGCACGGTGCCGGTGGCGCTGCGCGGCGCGACCGACGTACGCAACACCAGGTCGCGTCCGAAGCGGACCGTGGTGTCCTTCGCGGTGAGCGTGACCGGGGTCAGCTCGGGCGTCTCGACCTCCTCCACGACGACCGCGCGCGAGGCGACGGCCTGGTTGCCGTTGGCGTCGGTGACCGTGTAGGTCAGCGGATAGGCGCCCGGCGTGTTCACGTCGACGCTGCCGGAGACCTGGATGCTGCCGGTGAGGTCACCGTCGGTGTTGTCGGTCGCGCTGACCCCGTCCAGTGGATCGAACTCCGCGCCCACCTCGATCGTCGTCGAGGCCGGGACCGTCAGCACCGGCGGTGTTGCATCGGTGCCGGCCGCGGTGGCCAGGAAGACGCCGCCGAACTGGTCGATCGAGCCGAGCGTCTGGGCCTCGCCAGTGCGGGAGGTCGAGGTCCAGGCGTACACCTGACCCTCGTTCAGCCCGGCCCACTCCACCGTCGCCGGCCAGCCCGAACGCGCGGTGTCGGTGCCGATCACGGCGTCGGTCGGGGTGACCACGGTCAGCGCATCGGTCGTGAAGGACGTACGCCGGGTGGAGAGGTCCACGGGGAGCGTCAGGTTGTCCTCGGCCCCGTTGTAGCGGTGCCGGTCGTCGTACTCCGTCGCCCCGAAGTCGTCCAGGTGCGGGGAGTAGGTGTCGATCGACATCTCCGAACGCTCGGTGTCGAACTGCAACAGGCGCAGGTAGGAGGCGCCGAACTGCAGCAGGTCGGTCGACTTGTGGTCCACCGTCCCGTCACCGTTGAGGTCGATGTTGCCCGAGGCGTCGACGGAGTCGGGGAAGAGCTCACCGGCGGTCACCTTGTAGAACTGGTAGTCGGCCAGCAGCTCGACCACGTTGTGCGACACCGTGGCGCCGATGCCGCGCTTGAGGTTGGTGCCGACGCCGTGCTCGTGGCCGGCGAGGACCAGGAACACGTTGGGGTTGGCCTCGACGACCTGGTCGAAGAGCCGGGAGCCGTCGGTGGAGAAGTTGGCCCCACGCCCGTCGGGAGCCGAGGAGGGCGCCAGGTAGGCGTGGGTGCTCAGGATGCCGTTGCGGTCCGGGAAGCGGGCGAAGATCTCGCTCGCCCAGGCCGCCTCGTCCGGAGTGACGCCGTAGGAGAGGCCGACGGCGACGAAGTCGAGCCCGCCGGCGGAGAAGAGCACGTAGTTGTTCTGGTTGTCCGTGCCCGGCGTGACCACGTTGCCGGAGGCGTCGGTCTCCTCGTCCCAGGCGTGGTAGGACGCGCCCTCGGGCCATCCCTGCGCCGCCTGGTAGTAGCGCTCCGGGCTGAAGTAGCGGCTGAACCGCGACTGCGCGCCGGTCTCGCGACCACCCTGGTTGTCGTGGTTGCCCGCGACCACCTGGTTGACCACGCCAGCCTCGTCGAGGATCCCCTGCGCGCCCGAGGTGAACTCGAACTCGCGGGTGATCTGCTCGTCGAGCCCTGGGTAGAGCAGGTTGCCGTTGGCGTCGGTGGCCAGCGGGTCCTTGGTGTCGTTCTCGGTCACGTCACCGGTGTGCGAGGTGAACGCGATCTTGCGCTGGTCGGCGTTGTCGCGGATCCACTCGGTCTCGGCGCGATAGGCGCGCTGCCACACCGCCTGCTCCTCGACCAGCTGCACGTCCGAGGGCTCCTCGATCCCGTTGAAGTTCTCGTACGTCCCACCGGCAGCACCCTCGGCGATGTACTGGGTGTCGGTGAAGTGGGCGAAGGAGAAGTCGTAGTCGTCGGGGTTCTCGAAGTGGTCCTTGTCGTCGGCGGCCGACTCGTCGCGCGGCGAGAGGTCGTCGGCGAACGGGTCGATGCCGGTCACCAGGACGTGGATGACGCCGTTGTCGACGTGGGCGGCCAGCGCCCGGCCCTGCAGCGTGGTGTCGCCGTCGGCGATCCCGCGGGCGGAGGAGAGCTCGTCCCAGCGGCTCTCGACGGTGTTCCACACCCGCAGCGAGACCGAACGGGCCGGGTCGGCCGTGCCGGTCCAGACCACGTGGCGTCGCGAGTCGGAGGCCGGGACGGAGACGTCGTAGCGCTGGAACGGGATCAGCTTGCTCGAGGCGCTGTCGGTGGTCTGCCCGTCCGGCTTCTGGCTCCCGGCGATCGTCTCTGGGTAGGAGTAGTCGAACTCGAGCGCGCTCGGGAGCACCGGCACGACGCCCTGGAAGCCGCCGTCGGCGACAGAGGCGGAGGCCGCCTTGAAGGTGGTGGTCACATCCGAGCCGTCGGGGCTGTTGGCGATCGCGGAGAGCGTCACCTTCCCCTTGCCCTGTCCGGTGTCGGTGCCGCCGCCGGTCGGGATGGCGTCGGAGGTGAAGGTCGAGGTGTGCGCGACCGGCCGTCCGAAGACGTCCTTCGCAGCGATCTCGATCGTGTGCTCGCCGCGAGCGAGGCCGGCGCCGATCTCCTGGCCGGGACGGATCGGATCGCCGTCGAGCGTGTAGGTCCAGCCGGAGGCGTTGCCCTGGTTGGTGATGTCGACGGCGAACTCGGTCGGCGTGGTGATGTGCGAACCGGCCGCTGGGGTGGTGCCGTTGACGACCACTCCGGCGTCGCGTACGTCACCGAGCGCGGCCACGTTGAGGGCGTTGGCCTGGTCGGCGGTGAGCACCTCGGTGAAGATCCGCGCGGTGCGCACGGTGACTGGCGACCAGAACTGGTTGACCGAGTCGGCTCCGACGTAGAAGGAGTTGAGGGCGTTGCCGCCGGGACGGGTCAGCGGAGCGGGTGCCGCGATCTGCGCGGCGAGCTGCCCGTCGACGTACAGCCGGGCGGTCGAGCCGTCCCAGGTGCCGACGGCGTGGTACCAGCGGCCGGACTCGATCTCGACCTGGGCGTTGCGGTAGGCGCCGCCGGCGTGGACGGCGAAGGTCAGCTTGCCGCTGTAGACGACGATCGAGTAGCCGCCGCCCTCCTTCTCCGAGCAGATCGAGTGCTCGGTCCCGTTGGGGAAGGTGCCGTTGTCCTTGAAGGTGCACTCGATCGAGACCTGCTCGTCGATCTGGTCCCAGGCCGCGGAGCCCATCGCATAGGCGTACGCGTCGTTGGAGCCGTCGAAGGAGGCGACCTTGGCGTCCAGTGCGGTGTCGTCGGAGATCACCGGTTCGCCGACCGTGGTCACGGCGCGGCCGGTGTCGTCGGCCGGGGTGCCGTCGTCGAAGTCGACGTCGAGCACGTCCGCGGCCGGCACCGGGGGAGCGGTGTCGTAGGAGCCGGCCAGCGCTGCGGCCTCGGCATCGGTCACCGCCCGGGCGAAGAGGGAGGCAGCGGCGAACGAGGCGGGCGGGGCCGGCTGGCCGATCCCGGTGGGGGACGAGTCGGCGCCGACCACGAAGCGGCGCGAGGTCGCGGCCGGGGCCTGCAGCGCGCCGGTGGCGGCGGTCGAGCCGGCCTTGGTGCCGTTGACGTACAGGTTCAGTCTCTGGCCGTCCCAGACCGAGAGCACGTGGTACCAGCGGTTGGCGGTGATCGGGGTCAGCACCGTCTTGTAGCCGCCGCCGATGTGGGCCATCGTGCCCAGGTTGGAGCCGGTCACGTAGACCGAGTAGCCGCCCGCCTCCTTGTTGGAGCAGAGGTCCTTCTCGTTGGTGGCGGGCAGCGTGGTCTCGACCCGGAAGACGCACTCGATGGTGAAGCCCTGCTGCAGGTCGGCCCACGGGTCGTGCTCGACGGAGACCGCGTCGTCGGTGCCGTCGACGGTCATCACGTCGGTCGGTGTCTCGGCGAGGGTGTCGTCGGTGCCGTACGTCGGCGCACCCCAGGTGCGCGGCTCGAGCGACTGGGCGCGCTCGTGCGGGGCGCCGCCCTCGAAGTCGATGTCGAGTACGTCGGCTGTCGGGGCGTCCACGGTCGCCAGCGCAGCGCGCGGCGGGCCGGTCAGCGGTGCGCCGACGGCGGTGTAGCTCGCCGCGCTGGCGGAGGTGACGGCGTCACCGGGCAGGGCGGCGATGACACCACCCGCGAGGGCCAGACCGGCGGCAACGGCGACGAGTCGCCTCCGTCCGGGTCTGGCGAGGCTGGCACTCGTTGGTGCGAACACGATGCTCCTTGGGGTCGTGCGGCATGACGTGCGGCATCGCCCGAGGTGCCGAACGGCCGAGGCACACGCCCGGCCATTGGACGAGGATCCTGAGATCCGGTGAACGTGGCCGAGCGCCGCTGTTGACGCCCGTCTGTCCGGTTGGTAAACGCTTGCCTCAGCCGTATGCGGCGACGAAACTCTGTGCCATCGTTTGCGCCTGACATGGACGATTTCTTGACGGGTGACTGGTTCGGCGCGGCGGCTCTGGTCGAGCGCGTGCAGGGCTATCTGGACGAGCCCGGCATCGCCGCGGCCGCCTTCGTGCTCGCCTTCGCGGCCGGCGCGGCGCACGCGATCGCGCCGGGCCACGGCAAGACCCTGGCAGCGGCGTACCTGATCGGCGCGGAGGGCCGGGTGCGCGACGCGGCGTGGCTGGGCGGCTCGGTCGCGGTGATGCACACCTTCTCGGTGCTGGTCATCGCGGTGGCGTGGGCGTTCTTCTCGCTCTCGGATCTCGTACGCCTGGAGAACCTCACCGCTGGTCTGCAGATCGTCGCCGGGGTCCTGGTCGTCGGCACCGGGCTCTGGCTGCTGCGCCGGCACTGGCGCGCTGCCCGCTCGGGGACCGGACACGGGCACTCCCACGGCCACTCGCATGGCCACTCCGGAGAGCACGGACACGGTCACCCGGAAGGCGTACGCCGCCCCGGCATCGTCCTGCTCGGAATCTCCGGCGGCCTGACCCCGTCCCCGGGAGCGTTCCTGGTCCTGGTGACCGGCCTGTTCGCCGGCCGCTCGGCATTCGCCCTGCTGCTGGTGATCACCTTCGGCCTGGGCATGGCGACGATCCTGTTCGGCGTCGGCCTGTTGGCGCTGGCCGGCAACAACCTCGTCGTCCGCATCGCCGAGTCGAAGACCTACCTCCAGGTCGCGGCGAAGGTCACCCCGATCCTGGCCGCGCTCGGCGTCACGGTCCTCGGCGCCGGCCTCACCGTCGTCGGGGTCGGCTCACTCGGCTGACCGCTACCTCAGGGGTCAGAGCGTCGGAGCGATCGAGGGCAGCAGGTCCTGGAACGTACGCCCGTTGCCGATCTCGCCCAGCGCGGTCATCGCCCAGCCACCGTCCTGACGGCTGACCTTGGCCATGATCTCCGCCGTGTGCGGGCCGGTCTGGCTCACGTCGAAGCGGGCGATCTCGGTGCGGGTGTTCTCGTCGACCAGACGGCAGAAGGCGTTCTGGATCTGCGCGAAGCTCTGTCCGGTGAACGAGTTGATCGTGAACACGATCTGCGCGACCTCGGCGGGCACCCGGTCGAGGTGGACGATGATCGACTCGTCGTCGCCCTCGCCGGCGCCGGTGCGGTTGTCGCCGGTGTGGACGACGGCGCCGTCCCGGGACTTCAGCTGCCGGAACCACGCCTGGTCGAGGTGGGCGCCGGCCGCGTCGTAGAGGATCGCGGAGGCGTCCATGTCGACGTCGGCGCCACGGAATCCGCCGAAGAGACCCTGTCTGACCGCGTCCCACCCGAGCGCTATCCGTACGTGCGTCATGCTGCTGCCGTCACCGGTGGTGAGCGAGACCGACTGTCCCTTGGCGAGCGAGACGGACAAGTGATCCTCCGAGGGCTGGACCGACGCGGGCCGGAGCGGGCGGGACACCACCACCCTAGTCAATCGTGACGGTCACCGGCTCGGTTCCGGTCGCCTCGACCAGGATCCGGTTGTGCTCGGCCTCGCCGACGACCCGGCCGCCCTCGACGTCGATGTCCGCCCCGGAGGGGTAGTGGATCGGGCTGACGAAGATCTCGGTCGGCTCGTCGATGTCAGCGGCTGGCTCGTAGGTGTAGCTGAACGCGCCGGTGGCGGGGTCGAAGGAGAGGTCGACGGGCGTGCCGGCCGTGGCCTGCGGGTAGGTGCGGACCAGCGTACGCAGCTTCTCGGGCTTCACCGTCGAGAGATCGGCGTCGTCCGCGAACATCCCCTGCGCGCCGTCGGCGGTGGTCGGGTCGTCCCAGTGCTTGTAGGCCCAGTGCATCCAGGAGGTGAAGTGGTCGTCGGCCGAGGCGGTGTCGATGGCCAGCAGCTCGGTGTTGTCGGTCGCGCCGAACTCCGACATCAGGTTGGTCGCGCCCATCGTCTCGGCCTGCTCGAGCGCCTTGAGGTTGTGGGTCTCGTCATAGTCCTTGCAGCCGCTGACCCCGACCGGGATGCCCTGGGAGTCGAGATAGCCGTAGGGGCAGTAGCTGTGCCACGAGTAGCCGACCTGGTCGTCGTTGGCCGGCCCGAAGCTCGAGTTGGGGACCTGGTTGGCGAGCAGCTGCGACTCGTACCAGACGATCCCGTCGGGGTCGGACCGGCGGATCGCCGCCGTCGCCCTCTCGTACGCCGGCTGGAACTCGTCCCGGTAGGAGCTGGCGCACCCGGTGATCGGGCAGGTCAGCCACTCCCGGCCCGCCCACGGCTCGTTGATGAGGTCGTAGCCCATCGAGTAGGGCTGGTCGCCCCACCGCTGCGCGACCGCGCCCCAGGCTGCGGCCCAGCCGTCCTGGACGCCGTTCTTGTTGGCCCAGAAGTTGTCGTAGACCGTGGCCAGCTCGGGCGTGATGTAGGTCGCCGGGAAGGACAGCTTGATCGGCGGGTGCAGGTTGTAGGGCGCCGGCCGCTTCGCTGCCCAGTCGGGCACGCCCTCGCCGCCGTAGGTCTCGTGCCACATGTCTTGGTGGAAGTCGTACTGCATCCAGATGCCCTCGTCGGCGAGCAGGTCGATCACCCGCTGCCAGTCGTCGAGGTAGTCCTCGTCGACCTGTCCGGGGGCGTCCGGGGTCACGCCTGCCCACAGGGTGCCGATCCGGGCGCCGTTGAACCCGTGCTCCGCCAGCCATTCCGCGTCGGCCGCGGTGAAACCCTCGGGCGAGTCGGGCGGGACGTACGGATCGTGCTTCCAGACCAGGTTCTGACCGTGCACCAGCACGATCCGGCCGTGCTGGTCGACCAGCCAGCGCCCCTCGCGAGACAGCCGTGGCGTCTCCTCCGCCGGGTCTGCGCCAGCTGGCCCGACCGGGCTCAGCAGCGAGGTCCCGAAGGCGAGCACGGCCGCCGCGGCGGCCACGATTCCGATGCTTCCCGAGCGACGAGGCATGTGCGGAACCTATTGCTCCCCGACGCAACCGACAAGAACGTGTTCTCATTCTGGACGTCTGGGCCGCTTGGACGGGCTCCGCAGTGGACATGGGTGCCCTACGTGCGGTTGAGTCAGATGAGGAGCATTGGGGGAGAATGTCACCTGTGAGAGACGAAGCGAGCGGCTGGTCAGGCACCTGGGTGGCCGAACGTCTGGGCGTGCGTCTGCGGACGACCGACGCGCCGAGCGGGATGATGCTCACTGATCTGGTGGGTCTTGCGGTCCGACGCAACCCTCGCCGCGCGCAGCTCCTCGTCTCCTCCGTCCTCGGCAAGCACGTTCCGACCGACCCGCGTCTGGTGACCGACGCCGGGCTGCGCCTGGGCGCAAAGGCGCGCGCTGCGGTCACGGGTGACGCGGTGGTCCTCGGCTACGCCGAGACCGCGACCGCTCTCGGCCACCTCGTCGCCGACGCCATCGGCGCGCCCTACCTGCACTCCACCCGCAGGGTCGTCGACGGGATCGAGTCCGTCGCCGACTTCTACGAGGAGCACTCGCACGCGACCGCCCACCGGCTGCTCCCCGCCGACCCTGCCTTCCTCGCCCGCGCCGACACCCTGGTGCTGGTCGACGACGAGGTCATCACCGGCAAGACCGTTGTCAACACGATCCGGGCGCTGCACAAGAAGTTCCCGCACAAGCATTACGTCGTGGCCGCGCTCGTCGACCTGCGCTCGGAGGCCGACCGTGGCCGGATGGAGCGGTCGATCAAGCGGCTGCGCGCGACCTTGGACGTGGTCTCCCTCGCGAGCGGCGAGATCGAGCTGCCCGAGGACCTCGCTGACAACGGCAACCGGCTCATCGACACGGTCGAGAACCTCCGCCAGCTGGCCGGCGTCGAGCCGAGCCAGCGCCCGCGCGGCGAGGTCGTCCAGGTCGTCGCCACCTGGCCACGCGCCGTCCCGGAGGGTGGCCGCCACGGCTTCGCGCCCAGCGCCGCCGGCTCCTACGAGTCTGCCGTCACGGTGACCGCCGCGGCCGTCGCCGGCCGCATCCCCGACGGCCCCGTGCACGTCCTCGGCACCGAGGAGCTGATGTACGCACCTCTGCGGATCGCCTCCGCCCTGGCGGACCGGCGCGCGGCCGAGGGCCGCCGCCACGAGATCACCTACTCGACGACCACGCGGTCGCCGGTGCTCGACGTCGACGACCCGGGCTATGCGATCCGCACCGCGATCACCTTCCCGTCCCACGACGCGCCCGCCGACGGCGACGAGCCACGCTTCGCCTACAACCTGCGTGAGGGCGCCTTCGAGACGATCGTGCTGGTCGTCGACGAGCCGGCCGACACCCCCGCGCTGCACGAGGACGGCGGCCTGGTCGACCAGCTCGCCCGAATCGCGCCGCGGGTCGTGGTCGTGACCATCCCGGCGTACGCCCCGGAGCCGCGCCATGACCAGCCTGCCCGGCAGCTGCCGGCCCCGCTCCACGGGCCGACCTTCGGGTCCTACGAGCGCGATGACGTGGCCTGGCTGCTCAAGGACCTGTCCGCGGACGAGGCGGAGACGCCGGCCGAGGAGTACGCGGAGGCGCAGCGGGAGCTCTTCGACGAAGCCCTGACCGCTTCGGCCCAGCGGGTCGCGTACGCCATCGGCCTGGTCACCGAGCAGGTGCTGGCCCGGCGCGGACAGGACGCCGTGCTGGTCTCCCTGGTGCGCGCCGGCACCCCGATCGGCGTGCTGATGCGACGCTGGGCGCAGCGCGTCCACGGGCTCGACCTGCCCCACTACGCGATCTCGCTGATCCGCGGTCGTGGCATCGACCAGACCGCGCTCGCCTATCTGGCCGCCCATCACGACCCCGCGCAGGTGATGTTCGTGGACGGGTGGACCGGCACGGGTGCGATCGCCCGAGAGCTGGCGGCCTCGGTCGAGAAGGCCAACTCGACGCTTGACGCCCATCTGGCCTCGCCGTTCTCCCCGGAGCTCGCGGTCCTCGCCGACCCGGGCCGGAGCGTGGCGGTCTACGGCACCCGCGAGGACTACCTGATCCCGTCGGCGTGCCTCGGCTCGAGCGTCTCGGGCCTCGTCTCGCGCCCCATCATCGACGACGACCGGGTCAGCCCCAACGACTTCCACGGCGCTGTGTTCCACGCCGACCTGGCCGCCGCCGACGTGTCCAAGAAGTTCATCGACACGGTCGCGGCCCGCTTCCCGATCGTGCGCACCAAGGTGATGCTCGACCTCGCTGCGCACCTCGGCGGTGACCACACCCCCACTTGGGTGGGCTGGGACGCGGTCGAGGAGGTCGCCGAGAAGTTCGCGGACGGCGACGTCAGCCTGGTCGAGGCCGGTGTCGACGAGACCATCCGGCTGCTGCTGCACGGTGAGCCGTCGACGATCCTGGTCGACCCGGCGCGTGACGCCGACCTGGGCCAGATCAAGAAGCTCGCCGAGGCGCGCGGCGTGCCGCTGGAGCGGATCTCCGGCCTGCCCTACTCCTGCATCGGCCTCGTACGTCCCTGATGGCGGTGCGCCCACCACAGGACCTGGTCGTCGTCGGAAGCATCAACGTCGACCTGACGGCGCTCGTCGAGCGGCTGCCTGGCGCGGGGGAGACCGTCGGGGGTGGTCGGCTGCGCCGTGACGTCGGCGGGAAGGGTGCCAACCAGGCGGTCGCCGCGAGCCGGCTGGGAGCACGGGTGCGGATGGTCGGCGCGGTCGGCTCCGATGCCGACGGTGCCTGGGCGGTCGAGACGATCCGCGCCGCGGGGGTCGACGTCGCCGGCATCCGCGTCACCGACTCGCCGACCGGCACAGCGCTGATCGCCGTCGACGCCGCGGGGGAGAACCAGATCGTGGTGTGCGGCGGCGCCAACGAGTCGGTCGGCGCCGACGGGATCTCGGTCGGGGCGGACGAGGCGGTGCTGATGCAGCTCGAGCTGTCCCTCGAGGTGGTCTGCGCCGTCGCCGCACGGACCCCTGGGTTCATTGCGCTCAACGCCGCCCCGGCGCAGCCGCTTCCGGCCGACCTCGTCGAGCGGGTCGACCTGTTCATCGTCAACGAGACCGAGTACGCCGCGATGCCCGAGCTGCGCGCGGCCCGGCGGGTCGCGGTGACCTACGGCGCCGCGGGTGCGGCCATGATCGCCGAGGGTGCCGAGATCGCCCGCGTGTCCGCCGCGCCGGCGCCGGACGTGGTCAACACCGTCGGCGCTGGCGACGCGTTCTCCGCGGCGCTCACCCTCGCGATCCAGGCCGGCGCACCGGACGAGCAGGCGCTGCGTACGGCCTGCGCGGTCGGCGCCGCCGCGGTCGCGCATCCCAGCGCCCAGCCGCCGCTGGAGCGGCTGGAGACGTACGCCTAGCCCAGCTGCTTCCGGAAGAAGTGGGTGGCGTGGGGGTTGTCGTTGTAGCGGTCGATGCGCTCGTAGCCGGCCCGCTCGTACATCTCGATCGCCTCGCTGAGGACGTCACGGGTGTCGAGGCGTACGACCCGGTGGCCCAACCGCAGCGCCTCGGCCTCGAGGTGGCGCAGCAGGCGTGAGCCGAGGCCGGCGCCGCGCCAGGCGGGGTCGACCCACATGCGCTTGATCTCGCCGGTGCCGTCGAACTCACGCACTGCCCCGGAGGCGACCGGGGCGCCGTCGCTGGCGGCCACGAAGAAGGCGCCATGGGGCGGTCGCAGGGAGGGGTCGTCGCCGAAGCCCTCGTCGCCGACCGTGAACCCGAAGCGGTCGCCGATCTCGGCGAAGTAGTGGCCCATCGCCTCCTGAGCCATCGGGTCGCGTGGGTCGACCTGCTCGATGGTGATCGCGGCGGCCCGTACCAGCAGGTCGGCCGTCGCGAGGGCCTCGTTGAGACGGTCGCGCTGCCGCTGGGTCAGCGGGTCGAGGAGCAGGTGGGCGCGCTCCTCGGAGCGGCGCTCGAGGTCGTCCCACTGCTTGAGGCCGTCCTCGGTGAGCACCACCAGTCGGCGCCGACCGTCAGCCGGGTCGCGGTCCATCGCGACGTACCCCTTGCTCTCCAGCGTCCGCAGCATCCGGCTGACGTAGCCGGAATCGAGGCCGCCGAGGCGGGTCCTGAGGTCTTGAACTGTGCGGGCGCCGAGCCCGATCTCGTAGAGGATCCGGGCCGTGCCATAGGGGAGACCGCTGCCGAGGAAGGAGTCCTCGAGCGCTCCCACCCGCCGGACGTAGCTCATGTTGAACTTGCGCATCACCGAGGTGTCCACTGTCATATACCTGACTTTAGTCAGGTAAATCCGGGATTCCAAGAATGCCCGGAAAATAGTTGTTCCACTCTCGCCGCCGGGCGAGAGTGGGTGCGTCGAAGCCGAACGGAGAAGGGCCTCTATGACACCCGAACAGCCGGGCCGCATCACCGAACATCCAGTGCCGGGCCGTGGCCCGTACGCCGTCGCCGTAGGTCCGGACGATGCGCTCTGGTTCACCCTGGAGGGCAGTGGTGAGATCGGCCGCCTCGTCCCGGGAGGGTCTCCGGCCACGTTCCAGCTGGCGGCCGACTGCGGCCCGACGATCATCGCGCCCGGGCCGGACGGTGTGCTCTGGTTCACCGAGTATCGCGCCCACCGGATCGGCCGGATCACGGTCGACGGCGCGGTGCGCGAGCATGCGCTGCGGGAGTGTGGGCCGTACGGGATCGCAGCCGGTCCCGACGGTGCGCTGTGGTTCACCGAGACCACGACGGACTCCATCGGACGCATCACCACCGACGGCACGGTCACCGAGTTCCCGCTCCCGATCACCGAGGCGTTCCCGTCGGCGATCGTGGGCGGCCCGGACGAGGCGTTGTGGTTCACGATGAACCGGGCCAACGCGATCGGCCGGATCGACCTGCACGGCGAGGTGACCGTGCACGAGCTCCCCACTCCCGACGCGGCACCGGTCGGGATCACTCTCGGCCCCGACGGCGCGCTGTGGTTCGTCGAGATCGCGGCGGGCCAGGTCGGGCGCATCACTGTGGACGGGAAGATCACCGAGCATCCCTTGCCTGACCGCGGCGCGCGCCCGCACGCCATCGTCGCCGGCGCCGATGAGCTCTGGTTCTCCGAGTGGGGCGGCAACCGGGTCGGGTCGATCACCACGGCCGGCGTGATCGAGTCGGTCGCGCTGCCGACCCCGAACTCCGAGCCTCATGGGCTCACCATCGGGTCGGACGGTGCGCTCTGGGTCGCGCTCGAGCACGGTGCGCTGGCTCGCGTCACGCTCAAATAGATGAAGGGCGAGGTTCAAACCTCCAGAGGTTGTCCCTCTGGTGGAGGTTTGAACCTCGCCATATGGGGTGAGCGACGGGGCTTGAACCCGCGACCCTCGCGACCACAACGCGATGCTCTACCAGCTGAGCTACGCCCACCATCGGCTCGAACAGCGCATGTTCGAGCCAGCAAGAATCATAGGGGAATCAGACCGGATCTGTGGAATCGGGGGTGGCCGCAGGGTCGCCGAGGCCGGTGATCGAGGCTCCGTGCCGACCGGCGATCTCCTTCGCCACCTCGGAGTCCGGTCCGGGCATCGGCACGAAGACCGCCTCGCGGTAGTAGCGAAGCTCCTCGATCGACTCCTGGATGTCGGCCAACGCGCGGTGGTTGCCGCGCTTGGGGGGAGCCGAGAAGTAGGCCCGCGGGAACCAGCGACGCGACAGCTCCTTGATCGAGGAGACGTCGACGTTGCGGTAGTGGAGGAAGCCCTCCAGCTCGGGCATGTCGCGGGCGAGGAAGTTGCGGTCGGTGGCCACCGTGTTGCCGCCGAGCGGAGGCCGGGAGTCCTTGCCACAGTGCTCCCAGACGTACGCCAGGACCTGCTCCTCCGCCTCGCGCATCGGCACACCGTTCTCGAGCTCGACCAGCAGGCCGGACTTGGTGTGCATGTCGCGTACGAAGTCGTCCATCTGCTCCAGCGCCTCGGCCGGGGGCTTGATGATGATGTCGACCCCGTCGCCGAGCACGTTGAGATCGAAGTCGGTGACGAGGGCTGCCACCTCGATGAGCGCATCGTGCTCGAGGGACAGCCCGGTCATCTCGCAGTCGATCCAGACCAGACGTTCGTTCAGTGAAGCCACCGGAGCACCATAACGCTGCTGCTCAACGGCTTCGCGGAGGGTTAGGAGACGATGTGATAACGGTTCCCATGGCGTGGTTTCAGCATGCGCTCAGGAGACCGACCTATGTTGGCTCCATGAGCACGGATTCAGCCAGCAGCCACTCGCGCAAGGAGAAGCGTGAGGCACGCGCTGCCAAGGCCGCCGCGGAGCTGGAGGCTCTGCGCAAGAAGCAGGCCCGCAAGTCGATCCTCACCGTCGCGGCTGTCGTCGTCGCCATCGCGGTGATCATCGGTGGCCTCGTCTGGTTCAGCCTGAACCGGTCCGGGGACAGCGAGGTCACCGCGGTCGAGGCCGGCAGCAGCGAGCACGGCCTGGTGATCGGTCCCGACGACGCGCCTCACAAGGTCGTCATCTACGAGGACTTCCTGTGCCCCTACTGCGCTGAGTTCGAGGCCGCCTCCCGCGACGATCTCGCCGAGCTGGCCGCCGACGGCAAGGTCCAGGTCGACTACCGCCCGTTCGTGCTCCTCGACCAGGTCGGCCCCTACTCCGAGCTCGCCACCTCGGCCTTCGCGGTAGTCCAGGAGGAGTCCGGCGACGAGGTCGCCAAGACCTTCCACGACCTGCTCTTCGAGAACCAGCCCAGCGAGTCCGGCCCGTTCCCCGACGCTGCCGATCTCGTCGACCTCGCCGTCGAGGCCGGCGCCGAGGAGTCCGCAGTCAAGGACCGCATCGAGAACCTCGACGGCAAGGCCTGGGCCGACGCCGCCACCAAGGCCGCCGCCGACGACGGCGTCCAGGGCACCCCGACCGTCCTGCTCGACGGAGAGCAGTTCCAGGACGGCAACACCGTCCAGGAGTACGCGGACAACCTGGTCGAGCAGATCTCCTGACCCTGGCTCGGGCTGCGTGCGGCCTGATCCGCGTCGCCCCAGGTTCGGCTGGCGTTTCCGTAGGCACTTTAGGGTTCGGCGACAGCCAATGGCGGCTGGGCCGGAAGATCCCTAGGTGAAGGTGCTCGAGATGGCGTACGCGACAACCGAAGACGGGCATCGGATCTATGTGAAGCCGACGGATCCGCGGGCCCTGGGCTTGATCGCCAACAAGGGCCGGATCATCCGTGGTTCGCTCGAGCTGTGGCGGTTGGCGCTCGGGCTGCACGAGTGGCGGACCGTGATCGACATCGGCGTGAACTACGGCGAGATGCTCGTCGGGGTGGAGATCCCCGAGGGGGTGGAGCTGATCGGGTTCGAGCCGAACACCTCGCTGCACAAGGTCCTGCGCAAGACCCTCGAGACCCGTGGGATCGCGATCGACCTGCGCGCGCAGGCCGTCGCCGACAAGCCCGGCGCCGCGCGGTTCGCGGTCGACCGGACCTGGTCGGGGACGTCGTCGCTGTACGACGAGCGCCATGACGGCTCTGCCCGCTGGCAGCTCCGCGACGTCCAGGTCACCACTCTCGACGAGGTGCTCGGCGGCTCGGGGCG
Source organism: Nocardioides sp. NPDC023903 (assembly GCF_040639295.1). Taxonomy (NCBI): domain Bacteria; kingdom Bacillati; phylum Actinomycetota; class Actinomycetes; order Propionibacteriales; family Nocardioidaceae; genus Nocardioides; species Nocardioides sp. NPDC023903. The sequence goes on from NZ_JBEZZS010000017.1 coordinate 56,434, forward strand.
GCCGTTCTGCGTGAAGGTGGATGTCGAGGGCTTCGAGCGCGAGGTGGTCGACGGCGCGGCGCGGTCGCTGGCCGATACTGCCCACTGGGCGCTGATGCTCGAGATCGAGCACATGGACCGTGGCTACCTCGCCGAGCTGGCCAGGACGCGCGACGTGTTCGTGAAGGAGAAGGACTCGACCTCGCTGCGGCGGGTCCCGGGCGGACGCGTCGCCGTCGAGGAGCTTCTCGACGATCCGGCGCTGCACCGGCAGGACTGTCTGGTCCTGAGCCCGGCGCTGGCCGCTGAACAGCGATAACGTGGCGGCATGACCGAGATCCAGATCGTCGAGCAGTTCCTGGCCGCGCTCGAGACCGGTGAGGTCGACGCTGCGCTGGCGCTGTGCGCCGACGACGTCACCTACCAGAACGTGCCTCTTCCGCCCGCCCGTGGCCTGTCCGAGGTCGGGCGCCAGCTTCGCATCATGGGGAAGTACGCGACCGGCTTCGAGGTCCGGATGATCAACATCGCCGCCAACGGCCCGGTGGTGCTCACCGAACGCATCGACGTGCTCAGCCGCGGCTCGGTCTCCGCCGAGTTCTGGGTGTGCGGGACCTTCGAGGTGCGCGACGGCAAGATCGTGCTCTGGCGCGACTACTTCGACTGGACGACCTTCATCGCGGCAGGCATCAAGGGCGTCGGCCAGGCGGCGTTCGGCGCGATCCGGAAGGCCGTCGGCCGCTGAACTCCTTGTGCAGAATGCACGAGGCACATCGTGCACTGTTCTTGTGACGCCAGTCACAACGAGCCCTACTCTCAAAGACATGCCTCGTGTGTCAGCCGCTCTCCTCGCCCTGCTCCTGACCGCTTCCGCTCTGGTCGCCTCGTCCGGCACGGCGCTAGCCGACCCCGAACCACCCGGTGACCAGCCGCTTCCCGGCTACACGATCAACAACCCGCCGGTGGCGCCGATCGCCGTCGGCGGCCAGGCGACCACGGTGCGCCAGGGCGTGCACGAGCACGCCGCGTACATCCTCGAGGTGCCGGCCGACTGGAACGGCGAGCTGGTGATGTGGGCCCACGGCTACCGCGGGCTCAGCTACACGCTGACGCCCGAGACCCCGGGGTTCGGGCTGCGGCGTACGTTCCTCGAGCAGGGCTACGCCTGGGCGGCGTCGAGCTACTCGACCAACGGCTACGACGTGGGTGCCGGGGTGCGATCGACGCGGGACCTGGCGACGTACGCCTCCGAGCTGCTGCCGCGCAAGGCGAGCCGCACCTATGTGACCGGGGTGTCGATGGGCGGGCACGTGATCGGGCGCTCGCTGGAGCAGTATCCGGGCTTCTACGACGGCGCGCTGCCGATGTGCGGGCAGCTGGGGGATGTGGAGCTCTTCGACTTCTTCGTCGACTACAACCTCGGTGCGCAGGCGCTCGCGGGGCACGACGCCTACCCCTACACGAAGGACTACCAGAGCGTCGACGTCCCGGTGATCAAGGAGCGGCTCGGGCTCGGCGGCACCTTGACCCCGGAGGGCGAGCAGCTGCGGGCGATGACGATCGAGCGCAGCGGTGGCCCGCGCCCGGGCGCGGTGGCGGCCTTCGGGCAGTGGAAGGACTTCCTCTTCACGCTGCCGTCGGTGGACGACGGTGGCACGCTCGGCTTCAACATCGGCCGGGTGGCGACCAACCAGGACACCGTCTACACGCCGAGCTCGCCGGTCGACCTGAACACCGAGATCGAGCGGGCGGAGCCCACCGACCTGGCCGGGCGCTACAGCCACCGGCTCAACGCCCCGTCGCGTATCTCCGGCCGACCGACCGCCCCGGTGGTGAGCCTGCACAACCTCGGCGACATGTTCGTGCCGTTCTCGCTGGAGCAGATCTACGCGCGTGAGGTGGCCCGCCACCACCGCGACGGTCTGGTCGTGCAGCGGGCGATCCGCTCCGCGGGGCACTGCGAGTTCAGCCCCGCCGAGGCCTCGGCCGCTTGGGGCGACCTCGTCGACTGGGTCGAGGACGGCGACCGCCCGGCCGGCGACGACGTGCTCGACCGAGCAGCCGTCGCCGCGCCCGACTACGGCTGCGCGTTCACCGATCCCACGGCGTACGGGACCGGGTCGCGTCGTCTCTACGCGCGGTGCCCCTGACCGCGGTCAGCGGACTACGTCGTAGACGAGCTTGATGATGCCGTTGGCGTAGGTCTCCGACTCGACCAGCTCGAGCCGCTGCTTGTCCTTGTCGGTCTCGCTCCACATCGACTTCCCGGCGCCGAGGACGACAGGGAAGACGAGCAGGTGGTAGCGGTCGATCAGGCCAGCGTCGGAGAGGTTGCGGGCGAGCTCGGCGCTGCCGGCGATCAGGATCGGGCCGCCGTCACCCTGCTTGAGTTTCTCGACCTCGTCGAACGACCTCAGGATGGTCTGCGGGCCCCAGCCCTCGACCAGGGCGTCGTCGCCGAGGGAGGTCGAGACGACGTACTTGGGGATCTCCTTGACAACCGTGAAGTCCTCGATGTCAGGCCAGATCGGAGCGAACGCCTCGTAGCTGCGCCGGCCGAACATCATCGCGCCGGCCTCCTCCATCTCGCTGCCCTTGATCGCGTAGGCCTCCGGCAGGAACTCGATGTCCTTGTAGGTCCAGCCGCCGCTGCGGTGCTGCTCGTATTCGGAGCCGCCGCCGGGGGAGTCGACGACGCCGTCGATGGACACGAAAGCGGAGTAGATGAGTGTGCGCATGGGGCCGATCCTGCCGTGCGGTTCCCCATACCGCCACAAGTATTTCGTTGCGCATCTCGGTGCCGCACGTGATGGTGAGGCATGACCTTGTACGAGGACCTCGGCGGCGAGCCCGCGCTGCGCCGGCTGAGCGACGCGTTCTACGAGAGGGTGCTGGCCGACGAGCTCCTCGCGCCGGTCTTCGCGAGCTTCACGCCCACCCATGTCGAGCGGGTGGCGATCTGGCTGGGCGAGATCTTCGGTGGCCCGGCCGACTTCACCGCCAGGCTCGGCGGCCATCAGGCCCTCCTCAACGTCCACCTCGGCCTCGGGATCCGTGAGGAGCACCGGCAGCGCTGGCTCGAGCTCATGCAGGCCGCGATCGAGGAGGTCTTGGCTGACCGGCCGGACCTGCACAAGACGCTGATGGCCTACTTCGACTGGGGCACCGCGATCGCCAAGGACGTCTCGCAGGAGCCGCCGGGGACCGACCTCGGCGACCCCGGTCCGACGCCCCGTTGGGGCCGCGACGGACTGGTGAAGGACTAGCCTGGCCGGGTGACCGCTCGACGACGTGCTCAGGAGTTCTGTGAGGCGTACGGCCTCTCGATGCCGATCCTTCAGGCGCCGATGGCGGGTGCCTGTCCGCCCGCGGCGGCGGCCGCGGTCGCCGATGCCGGAGGGATGGGCGCGGCGGGGGTGGTGCTCGACTCGCCGGAGCGGATCGCTGAGTGGGCCGCTGAGTTCCGGTCGCTGTCGGCGGGGCCGCTCCAGCTGAACATCTGGATCCCCGACCCGCCCGTTGACGACCCCGCCAGGATCTCGGCGGCGGAGGAGTTCCTGGGCCGATTCGGTACGCCGGGCCCCGAGCAGCCGCCCGCGCCGTCGTTCGAGGAGCAGTGCGAGGCGATGCTCGCCGCCCGGCCGAGGGCCGTCTCCTCGATCATGGGGCTCTTCTCGCCGGAGTACGTCGACCGCCTGCACGAGGCCGGGATCGCCTGGTTCGCGTGCGCCACGACCCTGACCGAGGCGTTGGCCGCCCAGGAGGCCGGTGCCGACGCCATCGTCGCGCAGGGTCTCGAGGCCGGCGGACACCGAGGGGTCTTCGCGCCGGAGACGGCGGAGCGTACGTCCGTGGGGCTCTTCGCGCTGTTGCCACACATCGTCGACGGGGTCGACCTGCCGGTCATCGCCACCGGCGCGATCGCCGACGGGCGTGCCGTCGCCGCCGCGCTGACCCTCGGCGCGAGCGCCGTGCAGGTCGGCACCGCGCTGCTGCGGTCGCCGGAGACCGCGATCGCCGACGCCTGGGCGGCCTCGCTCGACGGCCTCGCGCCCGAGGACACTGTCGCCACCCGCGCCTACTCCGGCCGCCTCGGCCGCGCCGCCCCGACGCCTTATGTGCGCTCCTGGGACGCGCCGGGTGCGCCTTCGCCCGCGCCCTACCCGCACCAGCGCCGGCTGGTCGCCAGGTGGCGCAAGGGAACGCTCGACCCCGCCGCAGAGGCGCCTCTGGACCGGGCCAACCACTGGGCCGGCCAGGCCGCGGCGCGCGCCGTCGCCGAGCCGGCCGCCGACATCGTGACCCGGATGTGGAGCGAGGCGCAGAGCCACCTGCCGGACACGGTCTAGAGCGACGGTGTAGAACGGAAGGCATGAGCGAAACCTGGCCCCAGCGACTGCTCGCGGACGGCTTCGGCCGGATCGCGGAGACCCTTCCTGAGATCATCGACGGGCTCTCTGTCGACGACCTGCTGTGGCGACCGTACGAGCGCGCCAACTCGATCGCCTGGATCCTGTGGCACATCGCCCGGATGGAGGATGCCCAGATCGCCCCGCTCGCCGGCGCCGACGAGGTGTGGGCGCGCGAAGGCTGGGTGGAGCGGTTCGCGCTGCCGTACGCGCCCGGCGCGATGGGCTACGGGCAGAGCGCCGAGGACGTCGCGGCGTTCCGGCTCGAGGACCCGAAGCTGCTGACCGGCTACTACCAGGCGGTCCACGAGGTCACGATCGAGCTGGTCGACTCGTTGAGCGAGGACGACCTCGCCCGCGTCATCGACGAGCGCTGGGACCCGCCGGTCACTCTCGCGGTGCGACTGGTCAGTGTCGTCGACGACGCCGCCCAGCACATCGGCCAGGCGGCGTACGTGAAGGGTTTGCTGGGGCTCCGCTGAGTCAGCGCCCGGGTCAGAGGACGGCGGCGATGGCCTCGTCGATCGTGGCGTCGCCGGAGACCAGCTCCCACTGCTTGCCGACGGTGGCGTCGTCGTCGATCACGGCGGCGATGACCGCGGCAACGTCGGCACGCGGGATGGTGTGGCGGTCGAGCTTCTCGGCCAGCTTCACCCGCCCGGTCGGAGCGTCGTCGGTGAGGCCGCCGGGACGCAGGATGGTCCAGGCGAGGTCGCTGTCGCGCAGGGCGATGTCGGCGTCGCGCTTGGCCTCGACGTACGCCTTCCAGACCTCGCCCGCATCGGCCGGCACCGGCGCGTCGACGCTGATCGCCGAGACCTGCACGAAGCGCTGGATTCCGGCGGCCTTGGCGCCCGCGATCGACTTGGTCGAGCCCTCCAGGTCGACGGTGCGCTTGCGCTCGATGTTGCCGTCAGGGCCACCACCGGCGGCGAAGACCACCGCGTCGCAGCCGGCGAAGGCGGCGGCGAACCCGTCGGCGTCCTGGTTCTCGATGTCGAGCAGGCCCACCTCGGCCCGGAGCGCCTCGAGCTCGGCTCGGTAGCTCTCGCTGCGTACGAGCGCGACCGGGGTGTGGCCCGCGGCCGCGAGGATCGGATGGAGATGCAGGGCGACCTTGCCGTGGCCGCCGACGATGGCGATGCGCATGCCTCCACGATAGGCACATCGACCACTGACAATTGTCACCGTCGGGTCCGGACAATCAGATCTGACGCCCGGATCCCTCGGAACGCGAGTCTGGAGACGCCACCCACGGTGGGTGGTGGAGAAGGAGGACACGCATGACGACCATGACGAACGAGACCTCGCAGCGCACCCGGGTCGGGTGGCCGTGGATCGCGGGAACGGCGGCCGCGGCAGCCGTGGCGGCGACCGCCGTGTGGCTGCTGTGGACCGCGGCCGGGGGAGTCGAGCTGGAGGTGAAGTCGGTTGCCGGCAGCCAGCAGATCGGGATCGGGTCGGTGATCGTCAGCAGCCTGCTGATCGCGCTCGCCGGCGGGGCGCTGCTGCGGTGGTGGCAGGGCCGCTCCGAGCGCGGGACGACGCGGTGGACGATGCTCGCCGTCGGGATCGCCGTGGTCTCCCTGATCACACCGACCAGCGCGCTCACCGTGGCCGCGGGACTGGGGCTCGCGAGCCTGCACGTAGTCGTGGCCGTTGTGGTCATCGCCGGCCTGCGGCGACGGTAAAGTGACGCGCGTGTCCGGCCTGAGGTGTCACCTTCAGCGCCACGGCGTGGTGCTGGTGTGGCTGCCGGTGCTGCTCCTCTTCCCGCTGCTCAATCTCTCCGGCGACGCGCTGGCGGCCGCCGGCCAGGTGGTCCTGGTGCTGGCCCTCGCTGCGACCGCGGTCGGGCTCGTGGTCACCGGCCGGGCCGCCGTTCTGCTGCCCGTTCTCGTCGCGCTGATCGCGCTCGCCGCGATGCAGGGCGAGGGCTGGCAGACGGTCTGGGGAGTGCTGGCCATCGTCTCCCCGGCGGTCCTGCGCGGCTGGCGTCTGCTGGTGGCGATCGTCGCGGCCACGGTCGGTGTGGCGGTCTCGATCGCGGTGATCGAGGGCATCGGCGACGCCTACCTGCTCAGCGTCGGCGGCACCTTGCTCAGCGGCATCACCACGACCTCCTTCCTCCGCCTCATTGAGGCCGTCGAGCAGCTCCGCCGCACCCGGGAAGAGCTGGCCCGGGCGGCGGTGGCCGAGGAGCGCGCCCGGATGTCACGCGACCTCCACGACCTGCTCGGCCACACGCTGAGCGTGATGGTCGTCAAGGCCGAGGCCGTACGCCGCCTGGCGGCCCTGGACCCTGAGGCAGCGGCCGCGCACGCGGCCGACATCGAGGAGGTCGGACGCGCCGCCCTGGCCGATGTCCGCGTCGCCGTCGACCAGATGAAGACGCTCTCCTTGGCCGACGAGCTCGACGGCGCACGCGGCGCGCTCGACGCCGCCGGGATCCGTACGTCGGTGACCGCTGCCCCGGCCGAGGTGCCCGACATCGCCGGCCAGGCGCTCGCCTGGGTCGTGCGCGAGGGCGCCACGAACGTACTCCGCCACTCCGGGGCGGCCACCTGCCGCTTCGAGCTCACCGAGGACGGCGGCGAGCTCCGGCTCGCCGTGGTCGACGACGGGGTCGGTGGTCCGGCGGACACAGGTGAGAGGTCGGGCGGGCTCGAGGGCCTGCGGCAGCGGTTGCGTGCGGTCGACGGTCGGCTCGACGTACGTCCTGGGGCCGACGGGTTCCGCCTCGAGGCGAGGGTGCCGGCATCGTGATCCGCATCCTGCTCGCCGAGGACCAGGCGATGATGCGCGGCGCGCTCGCCGTGCTGCTCGGGCTCGAGGACGATCTCGAGGTGGTCGCCCAGGTCGGGACCGGCACCGAGATCGTGCCGACGGCGCTCGAGGTACGCCCCGACGTGGCCCTGCTCGACATCGAGCTGCCCGGGATCAGCGGGCTCGACGCCGCGCGCGAGCTGCGCGCGTCAATCCCGGAGTGCCGGGTGATGATCCTGACGACGTTCTCCCGACCCGGCTACGTACGCCAGGCGATGGCCGCGGGTGCCGTCGGCTTCCTGGTCAAGGACGGCCCGGTCGAGGAGCTGGCCGACGCGATCCGCCGGGTGCTCCGCGGCGAGACGGTGCTCGACCCCGGCTTGGCCGCCGCCACGCTCCGTGCCGCCCCGAATCCGCTGACCGCGCGCGAGCGCGACGTGCTCGCGGCCTCCGAGGACGGGTCGAGCATCGCCGACATCGCCGGCCGGCTCTTCCTCTCGCCGAGCACGGTGCGCAACTATCTCTCCGCGGCCATCGGCAAGACCGGCACCCGCAACAAGACCGAGGCGGCCCTCACCGCTCGGCGCAACGGCTGGCTCGCCTGAGACGCGATCAGGCAGGCGCCGGCGACAACGACCCGAGCGCGTGTACGAGCGGCGCGAGCTCGGGGATCTCGGCGGCCTCGTCCAGTGCCGTACGCAGCACCTCGTCGTGCAACGGGCGCGCCTTCTTCAGCAGCGCGCGTCCGGCGGGCGTGAGCTCGGTGTAGATCCCGCGGCGGTCGTCGACGCACAGGATCCGGGTGAGGAGGTCGCGGTTCTCCAGGCGCGTGACCAGGCGGGTCGTGGCCGAGGAGGAGAGGGCCGCCGCGCGGGCCAGCTGCTGCATGCGCATGTGCCAACCGTCCTGGCGGCTGAGCGCGTCGAGGACGGTGAACTCGACGACCGACAGCCCGTGCTCGCGCTGCAGCGCCTTCTCGAGCGCGGCCTCGATCAGGCCGTGCACGGCGGCCAGCGTGCGCCAGCCCTGCGCGCGGATCTCGACGGCGTCGTCTGCGATTCCCATGGGTCCTCCTTCGTGGACGCCTCCAGCATACCCGAGTTGCGCGGATAGTGCGCGCGTGCAACTATAAATACGAAGCGTGTGCAACTACTGCGCACGCGGACTATCGACAGACGCAGCCCGTCCACGTTCAGGAGTCATCCATGCCCGTCGCACTGCTAGCCCTCGCGATCGGAGGGTTCGGCATCGGCCTCACCGAGTTCGTCATCATGGGCCTGCTGCCCGAGGTCTCCACCGACTTCGGGGTCAGCGAGACCACCGCCGGCTACCTCATCTCCGGCTACGCCCTCAGCGTCGCGATCGGCGCCGTCGGCCTGACGCTCCTGCTCACCCGCGTGCCCCGCAAGCTCGCCCTGCTCGGCCTCATGGTGCTGTTCATCCTCGGCAACCTGATCTCCGCGATCTCGCCCGACTACGCCACGATGATGGTCGGCCGGATCGTCGCGGCGCTGTGCCACGGCGCCTTCTTCGGCATCGGCTCCGTCGTGGCCGCCCAGCTGGTCGCCCCGGACCGCAAGGCCCGCGCCATCGCCTTCATGTTCGGCGGCCTCACGCTCGCCAACGTCCTCGGCGTACCTCTCGGCACCCTGCTCGGCCAGGCCGCCGGCTGGCGCTCGACCTTCTGGGCCATCACCGTCATCGGCATCATCGCCTTCATCGGCATCGCCCTTCTGGTCCCGGCCCACACCGGCCGCGATCAGGCTGCCCCGGCCGTACGCACCGAGCTGGCCGCCTTCGCCAGCCCGCAGGTCTGGTTCTCGATCGCCCTGACGGTGCTGGGCTTCGGCGGCATGTTCGGCGGGTTCACCTACATCGCCTTCACCCTGACCGAGGTCAGCGGCTTCTCCGCGGGCGCGGTCCCGTGGCTGCTCGTCCTCTTCGGTGTCGGCCTCTTCTTCGGCAACATCGTGGGCGCCAGGGCCGCCGACCGAGACGTGGTCAAGACCCTCGGTGTGCTCTTGAGCGCGCTGACCGTCATCCTCGCCGCCTTCGCCCTCGTCGCCAGCAGCCAGATCCTGACCATCCTCGCCCTGGTCCTGATGGGCGCGGTCGGCTTCGGCGCGGTGCCGGCCCTGCAGATGCGGGTGATGGGATACGCCGACCAGGCCCCCACCCTCGCCTCCGGCGCGAACATCGGCGCCTTCAACCTCGGCAACGCACTGGGTGCCTGGATCGGCGGCGTGACCCTCGCGGCCGGGTTCGGCTACACCTCGCCGCTGTGGGCGGGCGCCGGAGTCACCGCGCTCGGTCTGCTCGTGCTGCTGGTCGCCGTCCGCGCGCCCGGGGGCGAGCGGCGTACGTCCGTTCCCGTCCCGGCCTGAACCTCACCCCAACTCAGAGAAGGAAGTCTCATGACCATCCCGACCATCACCCTGAACAACGGTGTCGCGATGCCGCAGCTCGGCTACGGCGTCTTCCAGGTGCCGGACGACGAGACCGAGGCGGCCGTGACCGTGGCGCTCGAGGCCGGCTACCGCAGCATCGACACCGCGGCGGTCTATGGCAACGAGGCCGGCGTCGGCCGCGCGCTCGCGAAGTCCGGTATCGCCCGCGAGGAGCTCTTCATCACCACCAAGCTCTGGAACTCCGACCATGAGCGGCCCGTCGAGGCGTACGAGAAGAGCCTCGAGCTCCTCGGTCTCGACCAGGTCGACCTCTACCTGATCCACTGGCCGACCCCGGCCCGTGACCTGTACGTCGGCGCCTGGCAGGGCCTCGAGGAGCTGTACGCCGCCGGCCGGGTCCGTGCGATCGGCGTCTCGAACTTCCTGCCCGAGCACCTGGACCGGATCGTCGCGCTCGGCGGCACGGTGCCGGCGGTCAACCAGATCGAGCTGCACCCGGCGCTGCAGCAGCGCGCCACCGTCGCTGCCGGCGCCGGGCTCGGGATCGCCACCGAGGCCTGGAGCCCGCTCGCCCAGGGCGCGATGCTCCAGAACCCGGCGATCACCGCGATCGCAGACCGCCTCGGCCGCACCCCTGCTCAGGTGATCCTGCGCTGGCACCTTCAGCAGGACCGGATCGTCATCCCCAAGTCGGTGACCCCGTCGCGGATCGCGCAGAATCTCGACGTGTTCGGTTTCGATCTCGCCGACGCCGACCTGGCCGCGATCGACGCCCTGGAGAGCGAGGGCCGCACGGGTCCGGACCCGGCGTCCTTCAACGCCGCCTGATATCTGCGCCTGTTATCTGGGGCAGGTGTTATCGAAGGGTAATCGGCCCGGGGGAGATGTCCGGGCCGGTTGCGGGCATGCTTGGCGCATGCGATTGACCGAGCATGAGCTCACCGTGGCCCTGACCGGGACGGCCAAGACCGTCCTGGCCTCCGGCCGGAGGTTCCGCAAGGGCGGTGCCGACATCGACAAGGTCTGGGACGAGACCGACCGCTTCCAGCGGTTCAAGCTGCTGGACAGCATCGGCACCCAGATCTTCCCGGTGCTCACCGACCTCCCCGACATCGACGTCCCCGTCGGCGGTCGTCCGAGCTTCCCGGAAGAGCAGATCCGCGAGTCCGTCGAGCGCAACATCGGTGACGACGTCGGCCGGCTCCGCCGCGCGGTCACGGTCAAGGCGCGCGTCGCGCTCGTCCAGGCCGCCCTCTCCAACCTGCCGCCCCGGGCCGAGGGCGACCTGCGCCAGGAGGGGTGAGAGGCCGGAATGGCGGTCTGGCGGCGCTGCTCCGGGTATCAGTGGTCGAGCGAGGCCGGCAGCACGTCGTCCACGATCGCCAGCAGGCACACCCGCAGCAGCTGGTGGACCTGCTCGCGGGTGAGCGTCTTCTTCACGAGCCACTCCCGGCCTGCGGCCCGGGCCAGCTGACCATAGGTGCGGATGAAGGCCCGGAGCTCGTCGCGGTGGCCTTCCGCCTCGGACACCCCGATCGCCTGGATCAATCGGTCGACGGAGTCGTTCTCGGCCTGAACCAGGATCTTCTCCAGCTCTGGGTCTCGGCCCATGCCGTGGCTGCCGGTGGCATTGATCCAGCTCGCGCCCTGCTGGTCGAGGGAGTCGAGGAACCAGGTGACCGCGGCGTCGATGCGCTCCTCGAGCGTCCCGTCAGGGAGCTGGGCGACCGCGATCTCGGGGACCGTGGCGGCTTCTCGGACGACCTCGAGATAGAGGTCGCGTTTGGTGCCGAAGTAGTGGTTGAGCAGCCCGCGGGCGACACCGGCCTCTCGGGCGATGTCGGTGGTCGACACCTCGGCGTACGGCCGTTGGGTGAAGAGTCGCTGGGCGCAGGCGAAGATCTCCTCGCGGCGCTGGTCGGCGCCCAGGCGTCGCCAGCGGGGTTCAGACATGCTCACCCGGAGCAGTCTGCCCTGCCGCGTTCTCCGCGAGCCAGGGGAGCCAGGCCGGAAGGTCCTTCTCGACCGTGTTGGCGAAGACCGGGGGACGCTTCTCGAGGAACGACATCACGCCCTCGACGGCGTCGGCGTTGGTCGGCAGGCCGGCGATCAAGCGCGAGTCGACGTCGTGGGCGAAGAACGGCGAGGGCTCTGCGCCCAGCCGGTTGAGCATCTGGCGGATGACCGCCACGGAGACCGGTGCGGTGTTGTCGCGCAGGTCGCGGGCCAGCTCGTACGCCGCATCCAGCACCTCGTCCGGAGGGTGGACGGCGGTGAGCAGGCCGGAGGAGAGCGCTTCGTCGGCACCGAACACGCGCCCGGTGATCATCCAGTCCTGGGCTTTGGTCGTGCCGACCAGGCGAGGCAGGTACCAGGCCGAGCCGCCTTCGGGGAAGATGCCGCGGCGGGCGAAGACGAGGCCGAACCTCGAGTCGGTGGAGCCCAGTCGGAAGTCGCAGGCGAGCGTGATGGTCAGGCCGGCGCCGACCGCCGCCCCGCGCATGGCAGCGATGACCGGCTTGTTCATCGTGAAGATGCGCTTCGAGCACCGGCCCGCCGGTTCCTGCCATGCGTCGGCGTCGCTGCCCTCCTCGTTGACGTCAAAACCGCCACCGGAGAGGTCGGCGCCGACGCAGAAGTGGTCTCCGGCCCCGGTGAGCACAACGGCCCGGACGTCCTCGTCGCGGTCCGCACGCTCGAGGGCCAGGTTCAGCTCGTCGGCCATGGTCAGCGTGTAGCCATTACGCGACTGCGGGCGGTTGAGCGTGATCGTCGCGATCCGATCGTCCACGGCGTAGGTGATGGCGGTGTAGGTGTGCTCCGCCGTTGGTGTGCTGGTGTCCACGGTTGGCCTGCTTTCGTGCGGATTTCGATGACCTTGTTGACCGAGTGCCAACAATAGGCCACTATTGGCGCCATGCCAACAACGACGTCCTCATGGATGAGCAAGGACCTCGAAGCCGTCCGCGACCTCGCGGCGACCTACTTCGCCAAGGAGGTGCTGACCCGGGCCGACGAGCATGTCGCACAGGGTCACGCCAGCCGCGAGGCCTACCTCAAGGCCGGCGAGCTCGGCCTGGTCGGGATGTCTCTCGACGAGGCGTACGGCGGGGGAGGAGCGTCCTTCGCGGCCGAGACCGTGCTGCTCGAGGAGCAGGTCAGAGCCGGCGACACCTCCATGGGATTCGCCGTCTCGGTCGGAATCGTGGCCCACTACATCGCGGCGTACGCCACCGAGGAGCAGAAGCGACGCTGGCTGCCCAAGGTGTGTAGCGGCGAATGGGTCCTCTCGATCGCGATGACCGAACCCGGCACCGGGTCGGACCTGCAGGCGATCAAGACCCGCGCGGTCAAGGACGGCGACGACTACGTCCTCAACGGCGCCAAGACCTTCATCTCCAACGGCCACGTCTGCGACCTGATCGTGATTGCCGCCAAGACCGGCGACGACCAGGGTGCTGCCGGCATCTCGCTGATCGTGGCCGAGGTCGACGACGAGACTCCCGGCTTCACCCGCGGCCGGGTGCTCGACAAGATGGGTCAGAAGGACCAGGACACCGCGGAGCTGGCCTTCGAGGACATGCGAGTGCCGCAGGCCAACCTGCTCGGCCCCGAAGAGGGCCAGGGGTTCTACCAGATGATGGAGCAGCTACCGCAGGAACGGCTGATCACCGCGATCCTCGCCCAGGCGCAGATCGAGAAGGCGGTCGCGCTCGCGGTGGCCTACACCGAGGAGCGCCACGCCTTCGGCAAGCCGCTGATGGCGCTGCAGAACACCCGTTTCGAGCTGGCCGAGTGCGAGACCATCTCCCGGCTCAACCGCGCCTTCCTCGACCAGTGCATCGAGAAGCACCTCCGTGGTGAGCTCGACGCCACCGAGGCCTCGATGGCGAAGTACTGGATCTCCGACCGGGCCACCGAGGTCGCTGACCGTTGCCTGCAGCTCTTCGGCGGCTACGGCTACATGAACGAATACCCGATCGCCCACATCTACACCGACGTGCGCGTGCTGCGCATCCTCGCAGGCGCGAACGAAGTGATGAAGGAGCTCATCGCCCGTTCGCTGTGACAGCCGCTCTGATCTCCCGACGGAAGGACCGCTCACCATGAGCAACCACGCATTCATCTACGACCACATCCGTACGCCGCGAGGCCGCGGGAAGAACGGCTCACTGCACAGCGTGAAGCCGGTCAGCCTGCTGGTCGGACTCATCGACGAGCTGCGCGAGCGCAACCCCGACCTCGACACCAACGCGATCGACGACTTCATCGCCGGTGTCGTCTCGCCCGTCGGTGACCAGGGATCGGTGATCCCGAAGGCCGCGGCGATGGCCGCCGGTCTGCCCGACACCGTCGGTGGCCTGCAGATCAACCGCTTCTGCGGGTCGGGCCTCGAGGCCTGCAACACCGCCGCCCAGAAGGTCGCCTCTGGGTGGGACAAGCTGCTCCTGGCCGGCGGCGTCGAGTCGATGTCGCGGGTGCCGATCAGCTCCGACGGCGGCGCGTGGGCGATGGACCCGGCCACCAACTACGACTCCTACTTCATCCCCCAGGGTGTGGGTGCCGACCTGATCGCCACGATCGAGGGCTTCAGCCGCGAGGACGTCGACGCCTATGCCGTCCGCTCGCAGCAGCGTGCCGCCACCGCGTGGGAGGAGGGCCGTTTCAAGAACTCGGTCATCCCGGTGCTCGACCAGAACGGTCTCGTCATCCTCGACCGTGACGAGCACATGCGTCCCGAGTCGACCGTCGAGTCGCTGGGTGCGCTGAAGCCCTCGTTCGCAGCGATGGGCGAGCTCGGCGGCTTCGACGCCGTGGCGCTGCAGAAGTTCCACAGCGTCGAGCGCATCAACCACGTGCACACTCCGGCCAACTCCTCCGGCATCGTCGACGGCGCCTCCCTGGTGCTGATCGGCAGCGAGCAGGTCGGCAAGGACTTCGGTCTGACCCCGCGCGCTCGCATCGTCGCCACCGCCACCTCGGGTGCCGACTCGACGATCATGCTCACTGGTCCGACACCCGCCACTCACAAGGTGCTTGCCGCCGCCGGCCTGGCCCCCGATGACATCGACCTCTGGGAGATCAACGAGGCGTTCGCCGCCGTCGCCCTGAAATGGCAGAAGGACTTCGACGTCCCCGACGAGAAGCTCAACGTCAACGGCGGCGCCATCGCCATGGGCCACCCGCTCGGGGCCACCGGCGCGATGATCCTCGGCACCATGGTCGACGAGCTGGAGCGGACCGGTGGCCGGCGCGCCGTGCTCACACTCTGCATCGGGGCCGGCATGGGCGTCGCCACCGTCATCGAGCGCATCTGACCTCCCTCCTCGACCCGAAGGGCTTCACCATGACTGAACGAAACACGACCGAGCCGAACACGATCACCTGGGAGCAGGACGCCGACGGCATCGTCACGCTGACGATGGACGACCCGAGCCAGTCCGCGAACACCATGAACGCGGCGTACATCGCCTCGATGAACGCCGCAGTCCAGCGCCTGGTCACCGAGAAGGAGTCGGTGACGGGTGTCGTCCTCACCTCGGCGAAGAAGACCTTCTTCGCCGGCGGCGACCTCAACGACCTGCTGGCTGCCAAGAAGGAGGACGCTCAACGCGTCTTCGAGATGATCACCGAGATCAAGGCGGCCCTGCGCACCCTGGAGACCTTCGGTCGCCCGGTCGTCGCGGCGATCAACGGTGCCGCGCTCGGTGGTGGCCTCGAGATCGCACTGAGCACCCACCACCGCGTCGCGGCCGACGTGAAGGGCAGCCAGATCGGTTTGCCCGAGGTCGGCCTCGGTCTGTTGCCCGGCGGCGGTGGCGTGGTACGCACCGTCCGCATGCTCGGTGTCGTCGATGCGTTCGTGAAGGTGCTCGGCCAAGGTCAGCGGCACACCCCGGCGAAGGCCCTGGAGATCGGCCTCATCGACGAGATCGTCCCGGTCGACGGGCTGGTCCCCGCCGCGAAGGCATGGATCAAGGCCAACCCCGACGCCGTACAACCGTGGGACGTCAAGGGCTACAAGATCCCCGGTGGAACGCCGACAAGCCCAGCTTTTGCGGCCAACCTGCCGGCTCTTCCCAGCAACCTGCGCAAGCAGCTCAAGGGCGCCAACTACCCGGCTCCGCGCGCCATCATGGCAGCGGCCGTCGAGGGCACTCAGGTCGACTTCGACAACGCGTTGGTCATCGAGTCGCGCTACCTGGTCGAGCTGGTGACCGGGCAGGTGGCGAAGAACATGATCAAGGCGTTCTTCTTCGACATGCAGCACATCGCCGCCGGTGGCAGCCGCCCCGAGGGCCATGAGAAGTACGTCGCCAAGAAGGTCGGCATCCTCGGCGCCGGGATGATGGGCGCGGCCATCGCGTTCGTGTGCGCCAAGGGCGGGATGGACGTCGTGCTGAAGGACGTGTCGGTCGAGAACGCCGAGCGCGGCAAGGGCTACTCCAAGGACCTGCTCGACAAGGCGGTCTCGCGCGGCAGGATGAGCCAGGAGAAGGCCGACGCGCTGCTCTCCAAGATCCACCCGGCAGCCGACCCGGGCGACCTCGCCGGCTGCGATCTCGTGATCGAGGCGGTCTTCGAGAGCGTCGAGCTCAAGCACAAGGTGTTCCAGGAGATCGAGGACATCGTCGCGCCTGGTGCGGTGCTCGGCTCCAACACCTCCTCGCTGCCGATCACGGGACTGGCCGACGGCGTGAAGAAGCCCGAGGACTTCATCGGCCTGCACTTCTTCAGCCCCGTCGACAAGATGCCGCTGCTCGAGATCATCGCGGGTGACAAGACCAGCGACGAGACGCTCGCCAAGGCGTTCGACATCGCCCAGCAGATCAAGAAGACCCCGATCGTCGTCAACGACAGCCGCGGGTTCTTCACCAGCCGCGTGATCGGCACCTTCCTCAACGAGGCCCACGCCATGGTCGCCGAGGGCATCTCTGCGGCGTCGATCGAGCAGGCCGGTCTGCAGGCGGGCTACCCGGCCGCGCCGCTGAAGCTCTCCGACGAGCTGAACTTCTCGACGATGAGCAAGATCCAGAAGGCCACGCAGCGCGGTCTCGAAGCCGACGGCAAGGGTCACCTCTACTACCACCACCCGGCGTACGACGTCATCGACGCGATGATCGAGAAGCACGGCCGCACCGGCCGCGCGCAGGGCGGCGGCTTCTACGACTACGTCGACGGCAAGGCCACCGGTCTGTGGCCTTGCCTGGCCGAGCACTTCCGGGCGGGCACCAAGGAGATCCCGTTCGAAGACATGGTCGAGCGCATGCTGTTCGCGGAGTCCATCGAGACCGTCAAGTGCTTCGACGAGGGCGTGCTGCGCTCGGTCGAGGACGCCAACATCGGCTCGATCCTCGGCATCGGCTTCCCGGCCTGGACCGGCGGCGTCGTGCAGTACATGAACGGCTACGCAGGTGGTCTGCCCGGCTTCGTGAACCGCGCACGCGACCTCGCCGACAAGTACGGCCCCCAGTTCACGCCGCCGGCATCACTGGTCGCCAAGGCCGAGGCCGGCGAGACGTACTGATCACAGGGCTCCGGATCTCGGCCGGGCTGCACCACCTCGAGACCCACCACTTCAGCAGGAGATGACCATGTACCTCACCCAGGGACTGCACCGCGCGATCCAGGCCACGCCGAACAAGCCGGCGACGATCTACGGAGGGCGCGTCCGGACCTTCGCCGAGCACGGCGACCGGATCGCTCGCTTCGCCGCCGGCCTGCACTCGCTCGGTGTGGTCGCCGACGACCGCGTCGCCATGCTGTCGCTCAACAGCGACCGGTACGCCGAGTACCTGCTCGCCGTCCCGTGGGCCGGAGGTGTGGTCAACCCGATCAACATCCGGTGGAGCCCGGCCGAGATCGCCTACTCGCTCAAGGACTCCGGCACCACGGTTCTGCTGATCGATGACGCCTTCGCTCCGATGGCGCCGGTTCTGACCGCCCAGTGCCCCGAGCTCACCACGCTCGTGCACTGCGGCGACGGCCCGCTCCCGGAGGGCATGGTCTCCTACGAGACCCTGGTGGCCGAGAACGAGCCCGTCGAGGACGCCCGCCGCTCCGGGGAGGACCTGGCCGGAATCTTCTACACCGGTGGCACGACCGGCTTTCCCAAGGGCGTCATGCTCACCCAGGCCAACCTGACCACGTCGGCGCTGGGCACCGTGGCCAGCGGTGAGCTCCTCGGTCAGGGCGCGATCTTCCTGCATGCCGCGCCGATGTTCCACCTCGCCGACCTCGCGGCGTGGGCCGGACAGGTCGCCCTCGGTGGGACCCACGTGATGGTGCCGTTCTTCGAGCCCGCGGCTGTGCTCGGGGCCGTACAGACCCACAAGGTGACCGACGTCCTGCTCGTGCCGACGATGATCCAGATGCTCGTCGACCACCCCGGGCTCCTCGACTACGACCTGTCGTCGTTGAACCGCATGCTGTACGGCGGCTCGGTGATCTCCGAAGGTGTCCTCAAGCGCACCATGAACGCATTCCCGGGTATCAGGATGACCCAGGCGTACGGCATGACGGAGGTCGCACCGGTGGCGACGCTGCTGCTGCCGCAGGACCACCATGACCAGTACCTCCGGTCCGGTGGGCGTGCGGCCCCGCACTCCGAGATCAAGGTCGTCGACGCCGACGGCAAGGACCTCGCGACCGGCGAGGTCGGCGAGATCTGCGTACGCGGCGGGCATGTGATGAAGGGCTACTGGAACAAGCCCGAGGAGACCGCCGCCGTGCTGCGCGACGGCTGGTATCGCACCGGTGATGGTGGTTTCATCGACGAGGAGGGCTTCGTCTATGTCGTCGACCGGATCAAGGACATGATCGTGACGGGCGGGGAGAACGTCTACTCCGCCGAGGTCGAGAGCGCCCTGAGCAAGCACCCCGCGGTCGCCGCGGTGGCTGTCATCGGTCTGCCTGACGAGAAGTTCGGCGAGCGCGTGCATGCCTGCGTGGTCCTCGCTGCCGACAAGACGGTGACCGCCGAGGAGCTGCAGGCGCACTCCCGCGACCACATCGCCGGCTACAAGACGCCGCGCAGCTTCGAGTTCGTCGGCGAGCTGCCGATCAGTGGTGCGGGCAAGGTGCTCAAGCGCGAGCTGCGCGACGCCCACGCCCGATCCACCGACCCGGCCAACGACTTGGCCGGCGCGTGAGCATCGACTCCCTCTCGCCGGCAGACGGTGCGCTGGTCGCCAGCTTCCCAGTGATGGGCGAGGACGAGGTGCGTGCCGTGGTCGCAACGGCTCGCGCCGCCTCGACGTGGTGGCGTGACTTGGGCTACGACGGTCGTGCCGTGCGCCTGGCCGCATGGCGCAAGCACATGTGGCGCCGGGTCGACGAGATCGCCGACCTGCTCCACCGCGAGAACGGCAAGCCTCTCGACGACGCCGTGCTCGAGGTCGTGCTCACCGTCGAGCACCTGCACTGGGCAGCCAGGAACGCCGGCAGGGTCTTGCGCTCGCACAAGGTCAACCCCGGCCCGCTGTTCTCCAACTATGCGGCCCGCGTCGACTACGAATCACTCGGTGTCGTCGGTGTGATCGGACCGTGGAACTACCCGCTCTACGCCCCGAACAGCGCTGTGTCGTTCGCCCTCGCGGCCGGCAACACGGTGGTCCTGAAGCCGAGCGAGTTCACGCCCGCCGTCAGCCGGTGGTACGTCGACGCGTTCGCCGCGGCCAACCCGGACGCGCCCGAGGGGGTGCTGTCGCTGGTCACCGGCTTCGGCGAGACCGGCGCCGCCCTGTGCAACGCCGGCGTCGACAAGATCGGCTTCACCGGGTCGACCCGCACCGGCAAGCGGGTGATGGCCCAGTGCGCCGAGACGCTGACCCCGGTCGTCCTCGAGTGTGGTGGCAAGGACCCGGTGATCGTCGCTGCCGACGCCGACGTCGCCGCATCGGCCCGGGCCGTTGCGTGGGGTGCCTTCACCAACTCGGGGCAGACCTGCGTCGGTGTCGAGCGCGTCTATGTCGTCGACGAGGTGGCCGATGAGTTCGAGTCGACGCTGCTGCGCGAGCTCGACGACGTCCGTCCTGGGTCGGACACGGGTGCCACCTACGGCCCGATGACGATGCCGGCCCAGGTCGACGTCGTACGCCGTCATGTGGCCGACGCCGTCGCGCGCGGGGCGAGGTTCCTCAAGGGAGGGCCCGAATCGATCGGTGACCGGCTGATCGAGCCGATCGTGATCACCGACCTCCCGGAGGACGCGGCGGCGGTGCGCGAGGAGACGTTCGGGCCGACCGTCACGCTGCGTCGGTGCGCTGATGTCGACGAGGCGATCGCCTTGGCCAACGACCACGACTACGCGTTGAGCGCCTCGGTGTTCTCTCGTGCCCACGGCGACGAGATCGCCGATCGGGTGCGTGCCGGCCAGGTCACCGTCAACTCCGTGATCGCCTTCGCTGGCATGGGCGCCGTGCCGATGGGCGGTGTGGGTGCCAGCGGCTTCGGGCGGGTGCACGGCGCCGATGGGCTTCGGGAGTTCGCGCGGCCGCGCGCCGTCGTACGCCAGAAGTTCGCGCTGCCGGGCTTCGAGCTGATCACGCTGCGCCGGGCGAGCCACGTCATGCCGCTGATGAAGAAGGTGCTCAGCGTCCGTCACGGGCGCTGACCGCCGAGTCAATCAGCGTTCGGGCACCGCGCGCAGCACCATCGGCACGAGATGCGTACGCGCGAAGTCGCGCAGCTTCTGGTGGCTGTCGAGATCGATCAGAGCCCGGGGCGTGAGCATGTAGGAGTGCACGATGCGCACCAGCAGCTCGGCACTGGCGTCCATGCCGTCGGTCGTCTCGAGGAGGCCGTCCTCGACGGCTTCGCCGAAGAAACCCAGTGTCGCCGTCGTCGCGCCGGTGACCAGCGGGCCGCCCTCGGTCGTGAGCTGGAGCAGCACCGTCTCGGGCTCGACCTGCAGCATCCGCGCGAGCATGGCGTTGCCGCGTACCTCCTCCATCATCGAGGTGAACCCGAGCTCGACGCGCTCCTCGATGGTAGTGCCGCGGCGGGCGGTGGCGGTGACCAGCTCGAAGAGGCGGATGGCTTCGCGAGTGACCACGGCCTGGATCACGGCGTCCTTGTTGCCGACCCGGCGGTAGATGGTGACCCGGTCGATGCCTGCAGTGCGCGCGATGTCGCCGATGGTCGTGCGCTTGATGCCGAACTCCGCGAACTGATTGAGCGCGGCGTCGAGGATGCGCTGGGTCTCCGGTGACCGTCGTGCGGCCTTGTCAAGGCCGGGGGAGTCGGCGACCGCGTTCACCGCACGGCTCAGAGCGTCCTTCATGGCGATGAGCATAACGTGATCACGTCTGCATCATTGTAACAATAGGTGTTGCTTTGTTACAGTCAGTCGAACCGTTGGCCAGGAAGGAAAGAAGATGGCAACCACGCAGCACGAGTACTCAGACGAGGCGCTGGCGATCCATGCCCGCGACGTCTCCTTCGACTGGACGGACGTGCCCACCGAGTACATCCCAGGCCGCCCCTACGCCACGCACTTCTGGAACGTCATGCACCTCGTGCTGCCCGAGGGTGAGCGCGCAATGGCCGACGTGCTCGGTCGCGCGCTGCCACAGATCGAGGACCCGCGCCTGGCCGAGGAGCTCGTCGGCTTCATCGGCCAGGAGGAGACCCATGCCAGCTCGCACGAGTCGTTCCGGATCTATCTGGAGAAGAACGGCTTCGACATCCCCGAGATCATGCGACTGATGGAGTTCCTGATGGACCAGGTCTTCGGCGATCACGGGCTGAAGGGCCGCGCCGGCGAGGCCTGGTTCCACGAGCGGCTGGGTATCTACGCCGCCGCCGAACACTTCACGGCCACGGTCGGTGAGTGGTTGCTCGACAACGAGCGCTTCGACGAGATCGGCGTGGACCCGACGATGCTCGACCTGCTGCGCTGGCACGGCGCCGAGGAGATGGAGCACCGCAACGTCGCCTTCGACGTGTTCCAGTATGTCGATGGCAGCTACGCGCGCCGGGTGCGCACCGCGCTGCTCGCCTCGGCCGGCCTGCTCGTGCTGTGGCTCTACACGTCGTCCTGGATGTACGCCAACGACCCGTCGGTCACCCGTCCGCGCTGGACCTGGCCGATCGAGTTCGTCAAGGACACCCGCAAGGGCCTGATCCCCGGCCTGAAGTTCATCTTCAAGGAGATCCCGCAATACCTCCGCCCGGGCTTCCATCCCTCCCAGATGGGCCCGATCGACAAGGCGGTGCGCTACCTCGCGCAGTCGCCGGCGGCGAGTGGTCTCTGATGGCGGCGACGTTGGCTCCGCAGCGGCTCGGCGAGCCCTCACCCAGACTCCGGGCGCTGGCCAGAGGGGCTCAGGCCTACTCGGCTCTGTTCGCGGCCAGCCCCGCGGCGCCGTACCTCTCGAGATCTCGGCCCGTACGCCGCACCGGCTTCGACCTCGACCTCGTGGTCGAGTCGACCACGCGTGAGGTCGACGACGTGGTCAGCTTCACCCTGCGCCGCCCAGACGGCGATCCGCTGCCAGCCTGGGTGCCGGGTGCCCATCTCGATCTCTTCCTGCCTTCGGGAATCCAGCGGCAGTACTCCCTCTGCGGCGACCCGTCCGACCTCACCAGCTACCGCATCGCCGTACGCCGCATCGACGAGGGTGGTGGTGGCTCGCTGGCCATGCACCGCGAGATCGCGCAGGGCGACCTGCTGACGGTGCGCGGGCCGCGGAACGCGTTCCCGTTCATCGATGTCGAGTCCTACCTGTTCGTCGCGGGCGGCATCGGCATCACCCCGATCCTGCCGATGGTGCGCGAGGCCTCGCGTCGTGGTGCCCGCTGGACGATGGTCTACCTCGGTCGCTCGCTCGCCACGATGCCCTTCGTTTCCGAGCTGCAGGGGCTCGAGGGCGGCCGGCTCGAGCTCCGGCCCGACGACGAGTTCGGTGTCTCCGATGCGGCAGACCTGCTGGGTCGGGCCGAGGAGGGAGCCGCGATCTACGTGTGCGGTCCTCCGGCGCTGATCGATGCCGCCCGTGCCCTGCAACCGACGCTGAACCCGACCGGCTCCCTGCACAGCGAGCGGTTCTCCGCGCCGCCCGTCGTGGGTGGTCGTGCGTTCGAGGTGCACCTCGAACGCACGGGCGTGACCGTGCCCGTGGGCGCCGACGAGTCCGCGCTGGCTGCGATCCGGCGCGAGGTGCCGGGAGTCCGCTACTCGTGCCAGCAGGGCTTCTGTGGCTCGTGCAAGCACGCCGTCCTCGACGGAGAAGTCGAGCACCGCGACACCAAGCTGCGGCCCTCGGAGCGCGACGACTCCATGCTGATCTGCGTCTCGCGCGCCGCCGGCGACAGCCTCACCATCGACCTGTGACCCGGAGGATCTGAGATGAGCCAACACGTGAGGGTCGCCGTCATCGGCGCGGGCTTCGGTGGCCTGGGCACCGCCATTCGCCTGAAGCAGGAGGGCATCGACGACTTCGTCGTGCTCGAACGCGCCGACGCGGTCGGCGGCACCTGGCAGATCAACGACTACCCGGGCGCCCAGTGCGACGTACCGTCGCTGATCTACTCCTACTCCTTCGCGCCCAACCCTGACTGGAGCCGGCTCTACCCGCTGCAGTCCGAGCTGAAGGACTACATGCACAGGTGCGCGGTCGAGCACGACGTGCTGCCGCACGTGCGCTTCCGCACCGAGGTGACCGACGCCTCGTGGGACGACGACTCGCAGCTGTGGCGTATCGCCACCGGTAAGGGCGACCTGACCGCACAGGTCCTGGTCGGTGCGATCGGACCGTTCAGCTCACCGGCGGTGCCCGACATCCCCGGCCTCGACACGTTCGCAGGCACCGTGTTCCACTCCCAGGGCTGGAATCACGACCACGACCTGCGCGGTGAGCGGGTCGGCGTGATCGGCACCGGTGCCTCCGCGGTGCAGTTCATCCCACGGGTGCAGCCGCAGGTCGGCCACCTGACCGTCTTCCAGCGCACGCCCACATGGATCCTGCCGCACCCCGATCGACCGGTCGGCGCGGTGACCCGCGCGCTCTACCGCCGGGTGCCGGGCGCGCAGAAGGCGGCACGCAAGGCATGGGAGCTCACCTTCGAGGCGCTGGTGCCGGGGTTCATCCATGAGCCGAGGCTGCAGAAGCCGCTCGAGCTGATGGGGCGTGCGTTGCTCAGGAGACAGGTCAAGGACCCTGAGCTTCGCAGGAGGCTCACGCCGACGTACGCCGTGGGCTGCAAGCGGCCGACCTTCTCCAACGCCTACTATCCGGCGCTCACCGCCGACAACACCACCGTGGTCACCGACGGCATCGCCGAGATCACCGAGCGTGGCGTCGTGACCGCCGACGGCACCGAGCACGAGCTCGACACGATCATCCTCGGCACCGGCTTCCGGATGACCGACCACCCGGGCTTCGACCTGATCCACGGCCGCGGCGGCGCCAGCATCGGCGACGTATGGCGGGACGGTGAGATGGCGGCGTACCTCGGCACGGCGGTGCACGACTTCCCGAACCTCTTCCTGATCCTCGGCCCCAACTCGGGCGTCTACACCTCGGCGGTGATCACAATCGAGGACCAGGTGCACTACATCGTCGAGGCGCTCCGTGAGATGGAAAAGGCTGGTCTGGCCTCGCTCGAGGTGACCGCCGAGGCCCAGCACGAGTTCCTCGAGTGGGCCGACAAGGGGTTGAGCAGGTCGGTCTTCCTCACCGGTGGCTGCCGCAGCTACTACCTGAGCTCGACCGGCCGGAACTTCACCCACTACCCGGGCTTCTCGGCGGGCTTCCGCGCCCGCACCAGCAAGATCGACCTCGCCCACTACGCCGTTCGACGCGTCGTGAAGGAGGGGATCCGGGCATGAGCGGCTGGTTCGGCAAGAAGTACGACGTACGCGACCGGGTCGTGCTGATCACCGGAGCCGGGCAGGGCATCGGCCTGGCCCTGGCCCGGCGGTTGCACGACCAGGGCGCCCGGCTGGCGCTGGTCGACCTGAACGAGTCGGGGCTCGAGGTGGTCGCATCCAGCCTCGGCGCCGAGCGGGTCCTCACCGTCGTCGCCGACGTCACCGACCGTGCCGCCATGGCCGGCGTCGTGGCTCGGACCGTCGAGCGCTACGGGCAGCTTGATGTCGTGGTGGCCAACGCCGGTGTGACGCCTCCGCCGGCCACGATTCGCACGATGGACCTGGCTGACTACGACCGGGTGGTCGCGATCAACCAGACCGGTGTGCTCAACACCGTGCAGCCTGCGCTGGACGCGGTGATCGCGGCGAAGGGGCACGTTGTCGTGGTGGCCTCCTGTGCCGCCTTCTCGCCGGGGGTCGGCGGGGTCGGCTACATGTCGAGCAAGGCCGCCGCCGAGCAGATCGGCCGCGCCCTCAAGCTCGAGCTGGCGCCCCACGGGGCGAGCGCGGGGGTCGCCTACTTCGGCTTCGTCGACACACCCTTGGCCACCGCGACTCTCGACGACGACCCCATGGGACGCCGCCTCGACGAGCTGCTCGGCTGGCCGCTGAACCACCGAATCTCCGCGGACGCCGCGGCCGAGTCGATCGCCGCCGGGATCTCCGAACGGGCAGGCGCCACAGTCGCTCCCGCCCGCTGGGTTCCCTACTCCCTGCTCCGCGGCGTGCTCAACGCCGGCGCCGACCGGGTGCTGGCCCGTGACCGCCGGGTGCACGAGATGGTGCGTGATCTCGAGGCCCGCGCGGAGACACAAGAGTGATCCGCTACCTGAAGCTGCTCGGTCCGAGTGCCACGAGCCGTGTGCTGGTGGCCGGTGCCCGGCTCGCGGTCCGTCCACAGATCGACCGCCTGCGCCTGGAGGGACTGCAGCTGCGCTATCTGCGCGGTGTGATCGCGGCAGGTGGCGTCCTGGCCGGCTGGCCGACCGCGGCACGAATCGAGCAGGTCCGCACTCCGCGCTTCGAGGGTGAGTGGGTGCGCGCCCGCAACGCCAAGACCGGCGACGACGGCGTGATCCTCTACTTCCACGGCGGGGGCTACGTGGCGTCCTCCCCGCGGTCCTACCGGTGTGTCACCGGGCCGCTCTCGGCACTGAGCGCCCTACCAGTGCTGGCGGTCGGTTATCGGCGCGCCCCCGAGCACGTCTATCCCGCTGCACTCGACGACGCCATGGCGGCGTACGACTGGCTGCTGGCGCAGGGCCACCCGCCGGAGCTGATCGTCGTGGCGGGCGACTCGGCCGGCGGCCACCTCGCGCTGGGTCTGCTGACCACGCTCGCCCGGTGTGGACGCGACCTGCCGGCAGGCGTGACGCTCTTCTCGCCGCTGCTCGACCCGGCGCTGACCGAGGCGGTACGCCGCGATGCCCGACGCCACGACCCGGTCCTGACACCGACGTTCGCGGCGCGATGTGCGGAGGCCTTCCATCCTGGCGGCGACTTCCACGATCCGTGCCTGTCGCCGCTGACCATGAGCATCGGGCTGCTGCGTACCTTCCCGCCGATCCAGACCCACGTCGGGGACACGGAGTGCTTCGCCGGCGACTCCGAGCGTCTGCATGAACGGCTCACCCGCGCCGACGTGCCCAACAAGCTGATCGTCTCGCGGGGCCAGATCCACTCCTACGTCACGATGTACCGCCTGGTGCCCGAAGCCCGCCGAGCGCTTCGCCGCGCCGCGACGTTCCTGCGATCCTGTATCGACGAAGATGTCGTCGTCCCCTCCTCGAGCTCACAAAGGTTGGCCACATGACCCGCTGGTACCCCCTCGCTCCCGCCGACGACGACTTCCTGGGGACCGCACGCGCGGCCACCACCAAGGTGCTCGACGTCGACGTGCCGGTCGAGACGTTGTGGGCGGCACTTGCCGCGGACGACGCCGTGGTCTCGTGGGGGCCTGGTGCCACGAAGACGCGGTGGGTCGGCCAGCGACCGTACGGCGTCGGCACGGTGCGAGAGGTCACCATGGGCGGTGTGGCCACGGTGCGCGAGAAGTTCTACCGCTGGGACGAGAACCAGCGGATGACCTTCGCGGTCGCCGAGTCGACCCGCCCCGGCATCCGCCGCTTCGCGGAGGACTACGTCGTCGAGTCGACGCCGACCGGCTCCCGGCTGACCTGGACCGTTGCCGTCGAGGTGGCCAAGGGGTCCGGGCCCACGGCGCCCATCGTTCGGGCTCTGCTGTCGGTCGCGGTCGGCTCGATGACCAACGGGTTGAGGAAGAGGCTCGAGCGCAGCTGAGGGTCAGGTCCAGGGGTTGTCCCAGCGGCCATCGGCCTGCGCTGCCTCGACCTCGGCCAGGCCCGCCGGCCGCATCCGACCCTCGGCGGTGAGCCGCTCGACCTTGGAGATGTTGAGCCGGGACCACTTCGAGCTCGGGCGCCGGCGGGTGTAGCGCTGCAGGTAGGTCTCCTCATCGCCTCGGCGACGTACGGCGGAGATCCAGCCGAAGCAGAGGCCGACGTCGACCAGCTCGTCGGAGGAGAGGGAGGCCGGCTCGACACCCTTGCGGGTCAGCCGCAGCCACACCGCTCGGGTGTCGGGATCGGTGGTCTCGAAGTAGGCCTCGACCTCGGTCACCGAGGGCCGGTCCAGGACCGGCTCGCCATCGATCAACTCCATCTCGCCAATCTACTGATCCGTGGGCGAGGATGTCCCCGTGATCGACGAGCGCCCCATCAAGACCTGGCTGACCGACATGGACGGTGTCCTCGTGCGCGAGGAGGAGCCGATCCCCGGCGCCGGAGAGTTCCTGGCGAAGCTCACCGAGAAGTCGGTGCCGTTCATGGTGCTGACCAACAACTCGATCTACACCCCGCGGGACCTCCGGGTCCGGCTGCTCCGGTCCGGTCTCGACGTCCCGGAGAAGTCGATCTGGACCTCGGCGCTCGCGACCGCGCAGTTCCTCGCCGACCAGCGGCCGGACGGCTCTGCGTACGTCGTCGGCGAGGCCGGTCTGACGACGGCGCTGCACTCGGTCGGCTACGTGATGACCGAGAACGACCCTGATTACGTCGTGCTCGGCGAGACCCGCACCTACTCGTTCGAGGCGATCACCCGGGCGATCCGGCTGATCGAGGGCGGCGCGCGGTTCATCGCGACCAACCCGGACCCGAGCGGGCCGAGCCCGCAGGGCACGCTTCCTGCGACCGGCTCCGTCGCAGCGCTGATCAGCGCCGCGACCAACCGGGCGCCCTACTTCATCGGCAAGCCGAACCCGCTGATGATGCGCAGCGCCCTCAACCAGCTCGAGGCCCACTCCGAGACGACCGTGATGATCGGCGACCGGATGGACACCGACATCATCAGCGGCCTCGAGGCCGGGATGCGCACCATCCTCGTCGAGACCGGGTCGACCCGGCCCGAGCAGGTCGAGACCTTCCCGTTCCGGCCGACTCGCGTGGTCGCCTCCATCGCCGACGTGCTGCCGCTGCTCGAGGGCTGAACCTGGCCTCTGGATCGGGTCGAGCTCCCGATTCATTGGTTTGTGTAAGGAAAGCCCGCTGAGGGCGGCTCCTCATAGACGCGACTGTGTCGACCGTCACATAGTCGGCGCGTCCGGGTGATCCGGCCCGGACGAGACCGAGGAGCTACAACTGATGTCTGTCATCGATGACAAGACCGCGGGGTCCGTTCCCCGTTGGCGTTTGATCGGACCGGGCCTGGTCGTCGCGGCGACCGGTGTCGGCGCCGCCGACCTGGTCGCCACCATGATCGCGGGCAGCAAGTACGGCTATGCGCTGCTCTGGGCCGTCGTGCTCGGCTGCCTGATGAAGGTCGCGCTCGTCGAGGGCGCCGGTCGCTACAGCCTGGCCACCGGACGTACGATCTACGAGGGCTGGAGCAGCCTGGGCCGCTGGACCCACGTCTACTTCGGGCCGTACCTCGTCATCTGGGGCTTCGTGTACGGCGCTGCCGCCATGTCCGGCACCGGGCTCGCCGCCCATGCCTTGGTGCCGGTGCTGTCGGTGAAGGCCTGGGGCATCATCGCCGGGATCTTCGGCCTCGCGCTGGTCTGGACCGGTCGCTACGGACTCTTCGAGAAGGCGCTCAGCATCATGGTGCTGCTGATGTTCGTCTCGATGGTGGCCGCTGCCGCGCTCACGGTGCCGAACCTGCCAGACCTCGTCGTCGGCCTGGTGCCTCGGGTCCCGGACGGATCGCTGCTCAACATCCTGAGCGTCGCCGGCGGCGTCGGCGGGACGATCACGCTCGCCGCGTACGGCTACTGGCTGCGCGAGAAGGGCTGGGCGACGCCGGCGTTCATGCGGGTGATGCGTATCGACAACTCGGTCGCTTACATCGTGACCGGAATCTTCGTCGTCTCCACGCTCATCGTCGGGGCCGAGCTCCTGTATTCGGCCGGCATCGCGGTCGACACCGGCGACAAGGGAATGCTCGACATCGGGAACGTGCTCGAGGATCGGTACGGCCCGGCCGCCGGAACGATCTTTCTGATCGGCTTCCTCTCCGCCGCGCTGAGCTCGCTGGTGGGGGTCTGGCACGGTGTCAGCCTGATGTTCGCCGACTTCGCCGGTCACCTGCGGAAGGTCCCCGAGAACGCGCCGGAGCGGCTCGCCGGCGGGATCTGGTACCGCACGTACATCCTGTGGTTGACGTTCCCGCCGATCATCGCCCTGTTCCTGGACCAGCCGGTCTATCTGATCCTCGCCTACGGTGTGCTCGGGGCACTCTTCATGCCGTTCCTCGCCATCACGCTCCTGTGGATCCTCAACACCGACCGGGTGCCGCGTGAGTGGCGCAACCGGATCTACTCCAACGTGGTGATGGGCCTGTGCGCCGCCGTCTTCCTGGCACTGGCAGTGCATCAGGTCCGCGTCGTCATCACCGGCGCGTTCTGATCACCGCACCACGTTAGGTTGGCTCCGTGCGGATTCTGGTGGTCGAGGACGACCCGAGCGTTGCGGAGGCGTTGGTGGACGCCTTCGAGGACGTGGGGTGGACCACGACCCACTGCAGCCGCGGCGACGACGGGCTGCACCAGATCGCCGGAGCCGACCTGGTGGTGCTCGACCTCGGTCTGCCGGACATGGACGGACTCGATTTCCTGCGTACGGTGCGGCGGGTCTCGACGGTCCCGGTGCTCGTGCTCACCGCCCGCGACAGTGACGGGTCTGTCGTCCTCGGCCTGCGTGCCGGTGCCGATGACTACCTGGTGAAGCCGGTCGGCAGGGCGGTGCTGCTCGCGCGTGTCCACGCGCTGGTTCGGCGAAGCCGGATGGCCTCCGCCGAACCGCGGCCCGCCGAGCGTGTGGTCACGTTGGGGGAGCTGAGCGTCGACGTCGCCGCGCGCACCGTTCACCGAGGTGGGGAACCGGTCTCGGTGACGGCGACGGAGTTCGATCTGCTGGCTGCGCTGATCGCTCGCACCGGTGAGGCGGTGAGCCGCGACGAGCTGCTGCTCCAGGTGTGGGGCACGCCAGCGGTCGGCAAGTCGCGGTCGCTGGACTTCTTCGTGACCGCGCTCCGCAGCAAGCTGGGTCATGACCTGCCGCTGCAGACGGTGCGCGGCTACGGCTTCCGGCTCGGCTGACCGGTGAGGGGGACACGACCGTGATGGAGCGCCGGGTACAGCTCGTGGTCGGCCTGCTCCTGCTCGGGTCGCTCCTGGCGCTGGCGTTCCCGCTGGCGACCACGCTCGCTGACCGGAGGACCGCCCGGCTCGCGTCCGAGCGGGACCGGCAGATGGCGGTGATCGCGGAGGCGGCCGCCTCCGGCCAACCGGTCACAGAGCTGGTCGATCGCTACCACGACGTCTACGACGAGCCGGTCCTCGTGGTCGATGCCGATGGTCAGGAGCTCTCACTCGCCGGCGACCTCGACAGCGGCGCCGCCTCCGTCAGGGCAGCGCTGCGTGTCGGGCTGGTGGGGGTGCCTCCCGTCGCCATGCGCCGGATCCTGCCGTGGACCACCGCGGACCCGCTGCGCGGCGCGCCGGGCCGCGAGGACGGAGAGGTCAGGGCGTACGCGCTGACCCGGGTCGACACCTCGGCTGCCGCCGCCCAGGTGCGGCGGGACTGGGCGCTCATCGCCGTCGGGGCGTTGGCGCTCCTGGTGCTGGCCGCGGTGCTGACGAGGCGGCTCTCGCGGTGGACCATGCGCCCGGTCCATTCGCTCGAGGCAGCGGCGCGCACGATCACGCACGGGGATCGCAGCGCGGATGTGCTCGCGACCGGCCCGGCGGAGCTCCGCGGGCTGGTCACGGAGTTCAACCGGATGGGTGCCGCCGTCGACAGGTCGTTGGAGCAGCAGCGCCAGCTCGTCGCGGATGCGTCGCACCAGCTGCGCAACCCGCTGGCGGCGCTGCGGCTGCGGGCTGACGGACTGGAGTCGCATGTGAACAGCACCGGTGAGCGGGCCTACGCAGGCCTGGCCAAGGAGCTGGAGCGTCTGGAGACGCTCCTCGACCAGCTGATGTCGCTGGCGCGGGCTCAGGAGGAAGGTGTCGCACGTGCTGGTGGGCGCGTCACTGTGGCCAACCAGGTGGTGGGCGCCGTCATCCGCGAGCGCGTCGAAGCCTGGCGGCCGGCCGCGGAAGCGGCGGGGCAGTCGTTGGTGATCACGGGAGAGCTGCCCGATGTGGAGGTGGCGGGTGTGCTCGACCAGATCCTCGACGTCCTCATCGACAACGCCATCCGCTACGCCGGCCCGGATGCGCGCGTCGAGCTCTCGGCGACCGCGACCACCGACGGGGTCGTCGGCTGGGTCCGTGACGACGGTCCGGGACTCGAGCACGACGAGTGGCACCTGGCCACCGAGCGGTTCTGGCGATCCGGTGACCAGCGGCCGGGGACCGGCCTCGGGCTGGCGATCGCGGACGAGCTCGCCGGCGCCAACGGCGGTCGCATACGTCTGCGACCCGCCGATCCGGTCGGGACGATCGCCGAGTTCTCGCTGCGGGTGGCGTCGTGACCTGGCCGGCTGAGCCGCTGACGAGGCGGACGTTCGTACGCACTGTCACCGCCGCCGCCATGGCGCCGACGGTGGCGTCCTTGGCTGGATGCCGCGACACGGAGACGTCGCCCGTCACGATCGCTGCAGGCACGGAGTTCGGGACCTATGCGGTCTTCGCGGGACTGCTCGCCGATCAGCTGCGGGCCGTGAGTCCCGAGCTGGAGCCGACGGTCATGTCGACCGAAGGCAGTCTCGACAACGTACGTCTCCTCAGAGACGGCAAGGCCGCGCTCGGACTGGCGCTCGAGGACGGCCTCGACCGGATAGTCGCCGGTATGCCCGAAGCGGAGCGGCCGATGGCGTTGGCGCGCATCTATGAGAACTATCTGCATCTTCTCGTGACCGATGACAGTCCGATCCGCGAGGTCGAGGACCTTCGTGGGCGGCGCGTCGTGCTCGGAGCTTCTGGGTCCGGTGCAGCCGTGACAGCTGTCGTGCTCCTGAAGGCAACTGGTCTGCGGACCCGCGATCTCACGGTGAGGTACATGGGGCTGACGGCCGGTCTGGACCGGCTGCTCGAGGACGACGTCGACGCCGTGTTCTGGTCTGGCGGGATCCCGACGCCCACGATCAGCGAGGCGGGGCGTCAGCGGCCGCTCCGGATGATCGATCTCGGCGCGCTCGCTGCCCCGATGTCACGGCAGTCGGGCTACCGCTACTCCACCCGGAAGGTGCCACCGGTCGACTACGGTCCGCGCTCGGGCGGCACGACGATCGGCGTGCCCAACCTGCTGCTGGCGCGCCGCGATCTACCGCACCGGGTGGCGCGAGAGATCGTCGACGTCATGGTCAGCCGGGCGGACCTGCTCATCCCGGACTTCGTCCGAGGGCTTCAGTACCTGGAGCCCGCCACGATGATCCAGACGGGGCGGATCCCCCTGCATCCCGGCGCGCTGTCGGCGTATCGCGCGCTGCACGGATGACCTGCCCGCGACCGGCCTTCGGGAATAGCCTGACCGCGTTCGCATGCTGGGGCTGATGTGAACGAGGACCGTCCGTCGTGGGAGATGACGCTCGCCTACCAGGAGGAGCTGGCTGCCGGCTCCGCCGGTGAGGACGTACGCTCCGCCACCTGGTTGCTCGTCGACGACGGCACGGTCGTGCTGACCGCCGCCGGGCAGTCGCACCTGCTCCGGGCGGGGGATGCGGCTCTGGTCGGGGGCCAGATCAAGCACCGGCTGGCAACGCACGACGGGGCCGCGGTGACCCGGGCCGATCTGCGGGTGGTCGCGGTGGCGTACCCGCTCGCGAACCCGCTGGTCGTGCGCGACTTCGTCGGTCGCCACGGCGGGGTGGCGGAGCTGGTGCGGCGTTGCCCGCTGGCGGGGCCGTGCCGTCCGACGGCGCTGTTCGCGTCGGGCTATGCGTCGCTGCTCGGCGCGGCGATGACGGCCTCCTGGCTCGAGGACACCGGGCGCGGAACCGATGGTCCCGCGCCCGTCCTCGACCCGACGGTCGCGCAGGTGCTCTCCGCGCTGATCGCGGATCCGGCACGCGCCTGGTCCGTCGAGGCGATGGCGGAGTCCGTGCACCTGTCGAGGTCGGCGTTGGGGGAGCGGTTCCGGCGCGGCCTGGGGCAGAGCCCGAGCGAGGCGCTGCGGGACGTGCGGATGCGCGCGGCCCGCCACCTGCTGGCCGGCGGTGACCGTCCGGTCGAGCAGGTGGCGTACGCCGTGGGCTATGGGTCGGGCGCGGCGTTCAGCCGCGCCTTCACCACCGTCCACGGGACCGGGCCGCAGGCGTGGCGGGAAGCCTCAACCACGCGGGACGCGGACCGCGCCGAAGCCCGCCGCAGCGAGCACCGCACCGACCGCGCCGATGATGAGCACGCGTCCGACGCCGTACTCATCGAGGACCGCGCCTCCTAGCGCCGCCCCGAGGGTGATCGCGATCTGGAACGCGGTGACCTGGAGCGCCAGCGCCGACTCGGTGCGCTCGGGCTCGACGCGGGTGACCCACAGCTGCGTGCCGACCGGCACCAAGTTGAATCCGAAGCCCCACACGATCATGGCCAGCGCCATGACCGGCGTGCTCTCGGCGAGGAACGTGAGCACCAGACCGCCCGCGAGAAGGAGCGGCGCGGCCGTGACGACGGCCCGCAGTCGGCCGGCGAACCGGCCGGCCGCGAGGTTGCCGAAGAGCCCGCCGAGACCCCACAGCGCCAGCATCCACATCTCGTCGCCGGGCGAGGTGGCCGAGATCGCGATCCGGATGAACGGGTACGCCACGAAGTTGCCGAGCACCACCACGATGACCAGGAACACACCGGCGACCAGCCGCGGGTTGCGGAGGGCCTGACGCATCATCGCCAGCCCGGCCCCTGGGTGGGCCGGCACCGGCGGCAGCGCTCGTGCCAGTGCGGTGGCGGAGATCAGGCTCAGCACCGCCGCGGCCGCGAACCCCCAGCGCCAGCCGGGGCCGTCGGCGAGCAGCGAGCCCAGCGGCAGGCCGAGGATCGTGGCCACCGTGACGCCCAGCGCGATCGAGGTGGAGATGACGTGGTCTCGGCCCGGCGAGGCGTACGTCCCGACGGCGAACGCGAAGGACCAATAGCCGGCGATCGCCGCGCCCAGCACGAGCCTGCCGAGGAGCAGGACGATGAAACCGGGGGAGATCGCGACCGCCAGGTTGGCGACGGCCGCGGCGACCAGCAGGCCGACCAGCAACGTACGCCGGTCCATCCGGGGAAGGATCATGGCGATGGTCGGTGCGGTCGCGGCTCCGGCGATCGCCGTCGCCGCCACCGCGAGCCCGGCCGTCCCCTCGCTGATCCCGAGGTCGCGCGCCATCGTGGGCAGCACACCCGCGGGCAGGAACTCGCTCGAGACCAGGATCGCGATCCCGGCGGCGAGCGCGACCACCGGCGCCGCTCGGCCTTGGGAGGTGGTCGGGGACGGGGTCGTTTCAGGCGAAGTCGTTGTCACCCTTCGATCGTCGCCGCGATCCGAGCCCCCGCGTTGATCGTCCGTCGCCCGTGCTTGACCGGATGGCCGGTAGCGCCGGGTGCGTCAGTCGACGACGCCCAGAGCGACGAGCAGTGCGAGCGCGAAGGTCACGGCGGCGAAGATCCCGTGGGTGTAGATCACCGGGCGCGGGATCTCGTGCTCGGCGACCTTGTACGGCACCCGGACCGGGTCGCCGGCGATCTCGTCGCGTTCCTCGGCGAGGACGAGATGCTCGGGCTTCCCGGTCCGGACGAACAGGAACGCGCCGAGGCAGATGGCGACCGCGAGCAGGCCGACGGCGACCCAGGCCCAGGCACGGTTGTCGGTGATGACGAAACCCAGCCAGGCGGCGAAGGCGCTTCCCGCCAGCGCGGGGTGGGAGAGCAGGGCGGGGGCGGGGAGCCGGGAGTTGCGGATGGCTTCCGGTGGCGCGCCGAAGCGGCTCACCGTGCCGAACATGAAGGCTCCGACGGACATCGTGAAGAGCCAGACGAGAAGTACGCCGTTCGTCACCATTCAGCGGGCCCTCCTCCAGGCCAGCAGCCAGCCGGCCTCCATCGCGCCGTCGATCAAGTAGGTCCAGCGGATCCGTCCCTTGGGGACGTACACGAGGTCGATCGCGAGCAGCGTGAGCGCGGTTCCCTGGCCGATCCGGCGGGCCGCGACCGGCTCACCGGCGCGGGCGGCGGCGATCTGCGCGGCGCCGTTGACGCAGAGCAGGCCGGCGACCGTGTGCTCCAGCCAGCGGTCCTGCTTCGGCCCGAACACCCACTCGAAGCTGCGCAGGCTCACCAGCGGCCACAGGCCGGCGACGATGTTGAACACGCCTTGGGCGGTCGCCAACCCGGTCGGGGCAGCGGAGGTGGATGCCGGCTGCATGGCAGGTCGGTACCCAACCGCACCGCCGGCTATGTCAGGAGCGCCGCCGCCCGCGAGCGTCTGGCGGTTTCATCGAGGATGACCGAAACGGTTACGCCACCGAAATAACCGCTCCTTACGCTCGAAAATGTTCATCTCATCAACATTTGAGCCGGAAGGAGTAGTCGATGGCCGTGGCACGAAGTGCAGGACAGGTCGGGCCGGCGGACGGCCCGGCGCAGCTGGCCGGCTTGGAGCTGACCGCGCTGCGCGGCGTACGCCTCCTCGACGGCACCCTCGCCGATCTCGATCTCGCGGCCGGTGAGATCACGGCCGTCCGGGCGGCGGATGAGAAGCCGGCTGCCGGGACAGACGCGAGCGGGTGGCGGCTGATCCCCGCCGCCGGCGAGCCGCACGCGCATCTCGACAAGGCGCTGAGCGCGGAGCAGATCGAGCCGGGCCCGCATGCCGGGAACGACCTGGTCACCGCGATCGAGCAGTGGCGCTCGCTCGTTCCCACGCTCACCTCCGACGACTTCGCCGACCGCGCCCGGCGGGCGGTCCGCCGCTACGTGGCGAACGGCATCACCACGATCCGTACGCATGCCGACGCGCTCCTCGCGGGCGACCCGTTGCGTGGGGTCGATGCCCTGCTCGGCCTGCGCGAGGAGCTCAGCGGAACGGTCACGCTGCAGGTCTGCCTGCTCGCCGGTCAGGACGTCCCGGACGCGGTGATCGAGGACGCGATCGGGCGCGGGATCGATGTCCTCGGCGGGTGTCCGCATCTGGCCGACGAGCCCGCCAAGGAGACCCGCCGCATCCTGGATCACGCCGAGCGGTCTGGCCTCCCGGTCGACCTGCACACCGACGAGCAGACGACCACCGGCCACCTCGACCTGGCCGACCTCGCCGAGCAGGTCATCGCCCGAGGGATGCAGCAGAGGGTGACCGCCTCCCACTGCGTACGCCTCGGCATGCTCGGCCACGACCGCCGGGGTCCCGTGGTGGACCTGGTGGCGAAGGCGGGGATCGGCATCGTGACGCTCCCGATCACCAACCTCTACCTGCAGGGCCGCGACGCGGACGGGGCGGTGCCGCGTGGTCTCACCGCAATCCGGGCGCTGCTCGAGGCGGGGGTGCCGGTCGCGGCCGGCGCCGACAACCTGCGCGACCCGTTCAACCCGGTCGGCCGGGCCGACCCGTTCGAGACCACCTCGCTCCTGGTTGCCGCCGGTCATCTCCGGCCGGCGGAGGCCCTCGCCGCCGTCACGACGGCCACCCGCACCGTGCTCGGGCTCCCGGACGCGGGCACGGGGCCGGGCAGCCGGGCCGACTTCATGCTCGTCCCCGACGTACCTCTCGACGAGGTCGTCGCCGGATCCCAGACCGCCCGCGTCGTCGTCCACGGCGGCCGCGTCCTCGCCGACACCCGCGTCAGCACCGTTCTCGATCTCGATCCCATGCCGAGGTGACATGAACACGACCACCACTGCCACGCTCGCCCTCTCCGGGGTGACCAAGCGATTCCCGACCGGTACGACCGCACTGACCGGGGTCGACCTGAGCGTCGACGCCGGGGAGTTCGTCTCCGTCGTCGGCCCGTCCGGCTGCGGCAAGTCCACCCTGCTCCGGCTGGCCTCCGGACTCGAGGACGCCACCATCGGCCGGGTCGACGTCGACGCGGACACGACCAGCTACGTCTTCCAGGACCCCACCCTGCTGGAGTGGCGCAGCGCCCGGAAGAACGTCGAGCTGATCGGCGAGCTGAGCGGGATGCCCAAGGAGCAGCGCCGCCGCGCGGCCCAGGAGGCCCTCGACCTGGTCGGTCTCACCGGTTTCGAGAAGCAGCATCCGCGTCAGCTCTCCGGAGGCATGCGGATGCGGGTCTCGATCGCCCGTGCCCTGGTCGCCGAGCCCGACCTCGCGCTCTTCGACGAGCCGTTCGGCGCACTCGACGAGATCACCCGGCTGGCGATGCAGACCGAGCTGCAGCGGCTCTTCAAGCTCCTGGGCTTCGCCGGCCTCTTCATCACCCACTCCGTGGCCGAGGCCGTCTACCTCTCGACGCGCGTCGTCGTGATGAGCGGCCGGCCGGGCCGGATCGTCGCGGAGATCCCGGTGCCCTGGGAGTTCCCACGCCCGCCCGAGCTGCGCTTCGAGTCTGACTTCGCCCACCTGGTCGGCCAGGTCTCCGAGGCATTGGAGGAGCACGCATGAGCACCGAGCTGAGTACCGAGCTGATCGTCCAGCCGGACGTCGAGGCCGCGACCGAGGCGGCACCTGCCGAGCCGCCCACCAGACGTACGTCCCCGGTGCTCCGCGGACTCCTCGCCAAGGTCGTGCCGATGATCGCGGCGCTCGCCGGCCTGGCGGCCGTGTGGTACGCCGTGACGTACCTCGTCCTCGGAGAGGACAAGCGGTTCCTGCTGCCGCCGCCGCACCAGGTCTTCGGCGAGACGCTGGGCCGGCCGGAGATCATGCAGCCGATGCTCGCGGCGCTGTGGCAGTCGGTCATGGTCGCGCTGGCCGGTCTGGTGATCTCGGTGGTCATCGGGATGGCCTGGGCGATGGTGATGGCGCAGACCCGGCTGCTGGAGAAGGTGCTCTACCCCTACGCCGTCATCCTGCAGACGGTCCCGATCCTGGCGCTGACCCCGCTGATCGGGATCTGGATGGGCTACGGCATCGGGGCCCGGATCGTGGTCTGCGTGATCATCGCGGTCTTCCCGATGATCGCCAACACCCTCTTCGGCCTGCAGTCGGCGACGGCACCGGCGCACGACCTCTTCACCCTCAACCGGGCGACCCGGCTGCAGCGGCTGCTCAAGCTGCAGCTGCCCGCCGCGATGCCGGCGATCTTCACCGGCCTGCGCAACGCCGCCGGGCTGTCGGTCATCGGCGTGATCGTCGGCGACTTCTACTTCCAGCAGGGCAGCCCCGGCATCGGTGGCCTGCTTCGCGTCTACACGCTCCGGCTCAGCATGGAGCCGCTCTTCCTGGCGATCATCCTCACCGCCCTCTTCGGTGTCGTCGTCTTCTCGGCCTTCGCCGCTCTCGACCGTGCCGTGATCGGCAAGTGGTACGGCGAGCGCTGACCCTCCTCCACCCTCAAGAAACGGACACAGCATGAACCGATCCTCGAACCGAGCGAGAACCCGCAGAGCCGCCGCCCTGGTCGCTCTCTCCACGATCGTCCCGCTGGCCCTGACCGGCTGCGGGAGCGACTCCGGCTCCGCCAACACCGCCACCGCAGGCGAGGTGACGAAGGCGGAGAAGGGCAGCGCGAAGGACCTCTCCGACGTCTGTCCCGCAACCGTGGTGATGCAGCAGGACTGGCAGCCCGAGGCCGAGCACGGCGGCATGTACAGCCTGATCGGCGAGGGCTACACCGTCGACACCGACAAGAAGACCGTCACCGGGCCGCTCGTCTCAAGCGGCGTCGACACGGGCGTGAAGATCGAGGTCCGCTCGGGTGGTCCGGCGACCGGGTTCCAGCCCGTCCCCGCGACCATGTACCTCGACAAGGACATCCTGATCGGAGCGGTCAACACCGACGCCGCGATCGCGGCCGCGGAGAAGCAGCCGACCGTGGCGCTCGCCTCGCAGCTGACCGTCTCGCCACAGATCCTGATGTGGGACCCGAAGAGCCAGG
The DNA here is from genome assembly GCF_040639295.1 of Nocardioides sp. NPDC023903. Taxonomy (NCBI): domain Bacteria; kingdom Bacillati; phylum Actinomycetota; class Actinomycetes; order Propionibacteriales; family Nocardioidaceae; genus Nocardioides; species Nocardioides sp. NPDC023903. Next base: position 95,361 of record NZ_JBEZZS010000017.1, read on the forward strand.
ACGACGCGAAGACCATCGCCGAGGCCGCCGGGGACGGCGACCCGGTCGTCACCGCCGGCGACGTGATCCCGGCGCTGCTCGAGTCGCAGGGGATGATCGAGGAGAAGCAGTCCGACCTCTCCTACGAGGGCACGCCGCAGCGCTTCGTCACCGAGCCCACGATCCTCCAGCAGGGCTTCGCCACCGCCGAGCCCTACATCTACGAGAACGAGATCGGCAGCTGGGCCAAGCCGATCGGCTACCAGCTGCTCGCCGAGGTCGGCTACACCATCTACCCCGAGCCGATCGCGGTGCGCGCCGAGGACGTCGAGAAGGAGGCCGACTGCCTCGAGAAGCTCGTCCCGGTGATGCAGCAGGCGGAGATCGACTACCTCGCCGACCCGGACTGGGCCAACGGGATCATCGTCGACATCGTCGAGCGCTATCAGACCGGCTGGACCTACAGCGAGGGCGTCGCCACGTACGCCGCCAAGACGATGACCGACCTCGACCTGGTCCACGACGACCCGAAGTCCGGAGTCTTCGGCCAGATCGACGGCGAGCGGATGAAGGAGGTCGTCGAGACGTTCGCGCCGATCATGAAGCAGGCAGGCACGATCACGTCCGACGACATCGACCCGGAGTCGCTCTACGACAACCGGTTCATCGACGACTCGATCTCGATGAAGTGATGTCGATGACCATCTCAGAACGTACGTCCCTGGTGACCGCCCTGGTCGCCGACCGCCTCGGCGCGGACCGGGTAGAGACCGACCCGGCCGCGTTGGTCAAGCTCTCCTCGGACTGGTCCCGGATGTCGCCGGTGCTCCAGGAGAAGGTGCCGAGCGGCAGGTACGTCGCCGACGCCATCGTCCGGCCGCGGACCGAGCAGGAGGTCGCCGACGTGCTGGCCGTGGCGTACGAGCACGACGTGCCGGTCGTCCCGCGTGGGGCCGGGACCGGCAACTACGGCCAGGCGACCCCGTTCACCGGCGGAATCATCCTCGACCTGCGCGGCCTGGACGCGATCGAGGTCTTGGCCGACGGCAACCTGCGCACCGGGGCCGGCGCCCGGATGACCCGGATCGACAAGGTTGCCCGGGCGGCCGGGCGCGACCTGTGGATCTTCCCCTCCACCAAGGGCTCCACGATCGGCGGCTTCATCGGTGGCGGCAGCGCCGGCACCGGGACCATCGAGCACGGCACCACCGCCGACGGCTTCGTCACCGAGCTGACGGTGGCGCCGATGGACGGCAGCGGGCGCCTGATCACGGTGCGAGGCGAAGAGACGCTCCCGTACATCCACGCCTACGGCGTGACCGGCGTGGTGACCTCGATGGTCGTCCGCACCGACCCCGCACGCGACTGGGTCGCGGTCTATGCCGCCTTCGACACCTGGGACGCGATGGTCTCCGTGCACCGCCGGCTGCTCGACCTGCCGGTGCTGCCGCGGCTCGCCTCGGGCGACGAGCCCGCGCTGGTCCCGACCCTGACCACCAACGTCGAGCTCGACCCGTCCCAGCACAGCCTGCGCGTGATCGCGGAGGCGTCCACGGTCGCCGAGATCGAGTCGCTCGTCGTGGCGGCCGGCGGCAGCGTACGGGCTCGTCTGGAGGACTACGCCGCGACCGACCTGCTCTCCGGGATGTCCTACAACCATCCGGTCTACTTCCTCCAGCGCGCCCACCGCGACCGCAGCTGGTTTCACATGGAGACCGGTGGCGAGCTCTACTGGAGCGACGCCGACCGCGTGCGGCAGATCTACGACGGTCCGGTCTGGCTCCATCTGGAGCTGATGGGGAAGGCCCCGCTGGCGATGGTGGTCGCCGAGTACGTCTCCGAGGAGCAGGTCCTCGCCGGCATCCCGCGCTTCGACGAGATCGGGGTCGGCGTGCACTCGCCGCACCAGTGGTACGTCGACCGCAACGTCGAGCTCGTCACCGCGGTCGCGCGAGAGCGCGACCCCAAGGGGCTGCTCAACCAGGGCAAGCTCACCGACCACGCGCTGGTCGACACCCGCATCAACATCGGAGTCCGCTGATGCCCCGTTTCGCCGACCTCACCGCTCCCGAGATCGCCGCTCTGCCGGAGGACACCGTCGCCGTGCTCGGCCTCGGTGCGATCGAGCAGCACGGTCCGCACCTGCCAGTCTCGACCGACTACGTCATCGCCGCCGAGGCCGCCGAGGCCGCGGTCGCGACGGTCGCCGCGGCGGGCAGTGCGTCCGTGGTGCTGCTCGAGCCGCTGGCCTACACGAAGTCCGACGAGCACTCCTGGTCGCCCGGCACGATCTGGCTCTCCTGGGACACCCTGATGCGGGTACTCGTCGACATCGGCCGCTCGCTGAGCACCTCCGGGATCACCCGGCTGCTCTTCGTCAACGGGCACGGCGGGAACTCCGCGCTCGGGCAGGTCGCCAGCCGCGAGCTGCGCAAGCAGTTCGGGCTCGCGACGTTCTTCGCGCATCTCTCGGTGCCACCCGACCAGGGTGGACGCTCCTCGCGGGACGACGAACTCGGCCTCGGCATCCACGGCGGCCACGGCGAGACCTCGATGATGCTCCACCTGCGGCCCGAGCTGGTGCACCAGGAGCGAGGTGAGCGGAAGGTGCCCGAGCAGCTGGCCGGCTACCGGCACATCGGCTTCGGCAAGCCGGTCTCGTTCGGCTGGCTCTCCGACGACTTCGGCACCGACGGCTACCTCGGCGACCCGACCACCGCCACCGCCGAGGACGGCAAGGTTCGCTTCGAGGCAGGGGTCGCCACGCTGGCCGAGGTCATCGTGGAAGCCTCCCGCTTCACGCCGTCGGCATGACGCTGCGGATCACCGGGGCGGCGTCGGGCGACCTCTCGATCGTCGGGCCTGACGACACCCTCGACGCCTCGGGCTGCCTGGTCACGCCGGGCCTGGTCAACGCCCACCATCACCTGCTCCAGACCGCGTTCCGCACCCTGCCCGGCACCCGCGGCGTGCCGATGGCGACCTGGCTGCCCACGATGGCGGCGGCCTACGACCGCGTCGGGGTCGACGCCGAGCTCACCTACGCCGCCGCGCGGGCCGGGCTCGCCGAGTCGCTGCTCTGCGGGGTCACGACCGTGGCCGACCATCACCTGACCTGGCCGGCCTCCCTCACGCCCGAGGAGACCGTGCCGCTGGCGCAGGGGACCGCGCGAGCAGTGGCCGAGCTGGGCGCCCGCCTGGTCTTCGTCCGCGGTGCTGCCCGGGACGACCCCGAGACCGCTGCGCACAGCGCCGACCTGATCGCCGAGGCACTGGTCGGGGATGCGCCCGGCGGGGTGAGCGCCGACGGCATGCTGCAGGTCGCGGTCGGGCCGGCCGGGGTGCACTCGGACCCGGAACCGACCTTCCGGCTGATGGGGGCGGTGGCTGCCCGGCGCGGGCTGCGGCGGCGTACCCAGGCCAACGAGCAGGTCGACGTCGCGATCGCGGCCGAGCGCTACGGCCGCCGCCCGATCGACCTCCTGGAGGAGTGGGGCTGGCTCGCGCCCGACGTGACCCTGGCTCATCTGTGCGACGTGACGCCCGACGAGATCCGGAGGCTGAGCGCGGCCGGAGTCAGTGCCACCCATGCGCCCGGCTGTGACCTGCCGATGGGGTGGGGGATCGCGCCGATCGCGGAGCTCCGGGAGGCCGGGATCGAGGTCGGGCTCGGCACCAGCGGTGGCGGCAGCAACGACGCCGGTCACCTGCTCGCCGATGCCCGTCTCGCGATGCAGGTGGCGCCGCTGGTGGGTCCTCCGCTGGCGGCCGCCGACGTGCTCGCGATGGCGACCACCGGCTCCGCGGCCGGCCTCGGCAGGCCAGGGCTGGGGGAGGGCCAGGACCTGTGCGTCTGGGACGTCTCCGGTGTCGCCGACGCCGGCGTACACGACCCGGTCGCCGGCCTGCTGTGGGCCTCGCCCGGGCGGCGTCCGCGGCACGTGGTCGTGGCCGGCCGGGTCGTCGTACGCGACGGGATGCTCGTCACCGCCGACGAGCGCGAGATCGTTGCGGATCTGGGGCGTGTCAGCGCCCGCGCTGCTCCTTGACCACCAGCAGCCGGAAGAGCTCGCCGTCGGCGCTGGCCCACCGGTGCCGTACGCCGCCGGGGATGTAGACCGAGTCGGCGGTCTCCATGACCTGCTCCTCGCCGTCCAGGTCGATCCGAAGGGTCCCGCCGACCACGTAGACGAACTCGTCCTCCTCGTGCTGCCAGTAGCGGTCCCAGGCCGATCTGTCCCCGGTGAACTCCATCGGGATGAAGGCGTGATCGGCCCCGGCGACCAGTGCCTGCACGGCGCCGTTGGCCGCCTCCGCGGTGCCGGGGTCGGAGCGGCGTACGACTGACACGGGGCCGGCGGAGGCGCTCTCGACGCTGTCCGCGAGCAGCGCCTGCTGGGTCGTGCCCAGCGTCTCGGCGATCCGGAACAGCGAGGACATCGAGGGACGCGCCATCCCACGCTCGATCTGGCTCAGGAACGGGTGCGACAGGTCCGTCGCCTCGGCGAGCTGGACCAGCGTCATCCCCCGCGCCTTGCGCAGCTCCCGCACGCGGGCGCCCAGCCGCAGCACCGAGCGATCCAGGGACTGTCGCGGGTTCCGAGTCACCTGCTCAACCTAGCCGTCGACGGCGCTCCGCGTTCACCGCGTCACGAGGAACTCACGGATCCGTCGTATGTCGGAAACAACACATCCGTTCCTGCTCCGCGAAACGGAGTTTCGAAATGCTGTCGACAGCGGTAGTAGGTTGATGGCCATGACCGTTCCTCCTGTGGTCAGACAGGAACAGCTCATCGACGAGATCGCCCTCCACCTCGCTGACGAGGTAGAGGGCGACTGGTCCACGTTGGTCTTCAACCACCGCAACCTGTCCATGTTCTTCACCGGTCGCATCGATGTGCACCGGCCGGACGGCAGCCTCGCCCACGCCAAGCCACCCGACACCATCCTCGCGCTCACCGACGAGCTCAGGCGGGTGATGTACGAGCCCGGCCGGGGCGCCTGGTTCTCCGCCCGCTGGACCATCGCGAGCGGGGACGAAGGGGAGAAGCACTCGACCCAGGTCGTCTTCAACTACGACGACGAGCCGGTCTGGCGCTGGCCGGCCCACCCGGGCCTGTACGCGCTCGACCTCGAGACGTTCCCTCGCGCCGACGACCGGGTCCCGGACTGGCTCCGGCAGAAGGTCAACGGGGCCCGCCGGACGTTGTAGGAAACGGCCATCCTGAACGCATCACAACGGCGTGATCCTGGGGCGTCGCCGGCGGTGTCCACTAGGAAATCGACAAGGAATCCATCAGAAGCCTGTCGGAGTCGAGCGGTCACAGGGGCGGCGCCTGATGAAAGGGTCTGCACCGTGCCACAGGTCTCTCGAATTGCCATCGTCAACCGCGGTGAAGCCGCGATGCGTCTGATCCATGCCGTCCGCGACCTCAACGCGCGGGATACGTCCGAAGGGACGATCCGCACCATTGCGCTGCACACCGACGTCGACGCCGGGTCGGCGTTCGTACGCGAGGCCGACGAGGCCTACTTGCTCGGCGCTGCCGCGGATCGCCCCTACCTCGATCTCGCCGTCCTCGAGCAGGCGCTGGTCGCCTCCGGGGCGGACGCCGCCTGGGTCGGCTGGGGCTTCGTCGCCGAAGACCCGGCTTTCGCCGAGCTGTGCGACCGGCTGGGCGTCACCTTCATCGGCCCCAGCGCCGAGGCCATGCGGAAGCTGGGCGACAAGATCGGCTCGAAGCTGATCGCCGAAGAGGTCGGTGTCCCGGTGGCTCCCTGGAGCCGCGGCGGCGTGAACGACCTCGAGTCGGCACTCGCCAGCGCCGAGGAGATCGGCTACCCGCTCATGCTCAAGGCGACCGCCGGTGGCGGCGGTCGCGGCATCCGGAAGGTCACCTCCGGTGCCGAGCTCACCGAGGCGTACCAGCGAACCCGGGACGAGGCCGAGCGGGCGTTCGGCAGCGGCGTCGTCTTCCTCGAGAAGCTCGTCACCGACGCCCGCCACGTCGAGGTCCAGGTGATCGCCGACGGCCAGGGCACCGCCTGGGCGATCGGCGTACGCGACTGCTCCGTGCAGCGGCGCAACCAGAAGGTCATCGAGGAGTCGTCCTCCCCGCTGCTGACCGAGGAACAGGCCGCTGAGCTCAAGGCGTCCGCCGAGCGGCTCGCCACAGCGGTGGGCTACGCCGGAGCCGGCACCGTCGAGTTCCTCTACCACCCGGGCGAGAAGACGTTCGCCTTCCTCGAGGTCAACACCCGCCTCCAGGTCGAGCACCCCATCACCGAGGCCGTGACCGGCACCGACCTGGTCGCGCTGCAGATCCAGGTCGCCTCCGGCGTGCCGCTCAGCGGTGACCGGCCGCTCGAGCGCGGCCACGCGGTCGAGGCCCGGCTCAACGCCGAGGACCCGGACCGCGACTTCGCGCCCGCTCCTGGCCGGATCAGCCGCCTCGAGTTCCCCGCCGGCCCCGGCATCCGGGTCGACACAGGCGTCGCCGAGGGCGACACCATCCCGGCCGACTTCGACTCGATGATCGCCAAGGTGATCGCCTGGGGCGCCGACCGTGAGCAGGCGCTGGCGCGACTGCGCCGGGCGATGGGCGAGACCACCGTCATCATCGACGGCGGCGCGACCAACAAGAGCTTCATCCTCGACCTCCTCGACCAGCCCGAGGTCACCACCGGCAGCCCGGCCTGGGCCGACACGGGCTGGATCGACCGGGTGCGCGGCGAGGGGCGGCTACAGGCCGCCCGGCACGCCGGCATCGCGCTGGTCGCCGCCGCGATCGAGGGCTACGACGAGGCCGAGCGCGGAGAGATCGCCCGCATGCTCCAGACGGCCCAGGGCGGCCGACCCCAGATCCAGCACGACCCTGCCCGCACCATCGAGCTCAAGCTGCGCGGTGCGACGTACGCCCTGACCGTCCGGCAGTCCGGACCCGCCCGCTACCAGGTCACCATCACCGCCGGTGGCGAGCGACGCACCCTCACCGCCACCCTCGACCGCATCGACGAGGTGCACGGGCGACTCACCGTCGACGGCCACCGCTACCGGCTGGTGACCGCCACCCACGGCCCCGTCCACCTGGTCGAGGTCGACGACGTGATGCACCGGGTCAGCCGCGACGAGGGCGGCATGGTCCGCGCCCCCGCGCCGGCGCTCGTCGTCTCCACCCCGCTCGCCGTCGGCGACGAGGTGGCAGCCGGCCACCCGGTCCTGGTGCTCGAGTCCATGAAGATGGAGACCGCGCTGACCGCGCCGTTCACCGGCCGGGTCAAGGAGCTCCTGGTCCGGGTCGGGAGCCAGGTCGAGACCGCGGCGCCGCTGCTGCGCCTCGAGCCGACCGGCGAGGCCGAGGGCGAGGCGACCACTGCCACCCTGGCCGACCTCGATCTGCCCGAGCCCACCACCGAGCGCGGCCGCAGCAACGGTGCGCTGGACGACCTGAGCAGCCTGCTGCTCGGCTACGACGTCGAGGACGATCAGCGCCCGGCGTTGCTCGCCGCCCACCTGGCCTCTCGCTCCAACGGTGCGCCCGCGGACACGCTGCGCACCGAGATGGACCTGCTGTCGCTGTTCACCGACTTCGCCGAGCTCAGCCGCAACCGCCCGGCCGGTGACGAGCCGTCCACCGAGCTGCGGGTGCACAGCTCGCGGGAGTACTTCCACACCTACCTGCGCAGCCTGGACCCCGACCGGGGCGCGCTCCCGGACCACTTCCGCGACAAGCTGCTGCGCGTCCTCGCGCACTACGGGGTCTCCGACCTCGAACGTACGCCGGAGCTCGAGCGCGCGGTGTTCCGCATCTTCCTCGCTCAGCAGCATCCCTCGGACGTCGATGTCGCGATCGGGGTGCTGCAGCGCTGGCTCGGCGACCCGCCGCCGGCGTCGGAGGACGCTGCTGCGGTCCGCGCGCTGCTCGAGCGGATGGTGCGTGCCACGCAGCGCCGGTTCGCCGTGGTCGGCGACCTGGCCCGCTCGGTCCGGTTCGGCTGGTTCGACCAGCCGCTGGTCGATGACGAGCGCCGCGCGGTGCTGGAGGGCGTACCGGCCGAGGTCGCCGCCCTCACCGACCCGGACGCCCCCGACCGGGCCGCCCGCATCGACGCGCTGGCGGCTGTCCCCGAGCCACTGGTCGGCTTCCTCCGGGACCGGCTGGTCGAGGGTCTTCCCGAGCGCGAGCCGCTGTTGGAGGTGCTGATCCGGCGCCACTACCGCGACTACCACCTGCACGACCTGACCGTCACCGGCACAGACGATGGCGGCGGACGCCCGGTCGCTCACGCCGAGTACGCCACGGACGAGAAGGGCGCGACGCGAGTCGTGTCCACCATCGGCGACGTGACGGAGCTCGCCCACCCCGACGGCCAGCTCGGTGCCGCCATCACCTCGGCGCTGTCCTCGGACCACGATGACGTCGTCGAGATCTACCTGCGCTGGACCGACGCGCCCGCCGATCCGGACCTCGCCTCGTCCGAGCTCGCCAAGATGCTCGCCGGTCACGAGTTCGCCCGACGCGCCCGCCGTGTCTCGATCGCGGTCTGCCATGCCGCGCCACAGCCGATCGACTACTTCACCTACCGCCACCACGCAGACGGCGCCCCTCAGACCCCGACCGCCGAGCTGGTCGAGGACAGCCTGGTCCGAGGCATGCACCCGATGGTCGGTCGCAGGCTCAACCTGTGGCGTCTCAGCGAGTTCGACGTCACCAGGCTCGCCGCGCCCGACGACGTACTGCTCTACGAGTGCGTCGCCCGGGCCAACCCCGCCGACCGCCGGCTCGTCGCGGCTGCCCAGGCCCGCCAGCTCGCCGTGGTCCGCGACGACGAGGGCCGCGTGATCGCGCTGCCGCACGTCGAGCGTGCCGTGGAGAACTGCCTCGAGGCGATCCGCCGCGTACGCACCGCCCGGGGCCGTGAGGGCACCAAGCTCGACGTCAACCACGTGTGGGTGACGGTGTGGCCGGTGGTCGAGGCGGATCTCGACCAGATCACCGCGCTCCAGAGCAAGATCACCCCGCTCAGCGAGGGCGCCGGGATCGAGGAGGTGCTCGCGCAGGGCCGCGTCGCCGGGCGGGACGGTGACGCCCCGACCCCGCTGGCCATCCGCTTCCACGCCAAGCCGGGCGCGGGTGTCGTGGCCGACGTCATCGAACCGCCCACCGAGCCGCTCGCCCCGCTGGACGAGTACGCCGCCAAGGTGCTGCGCGCCCGACGCCGCGGCCTCGTCTACCCCTATGAGCTCCAGCGCGCCCTGGCAGGGAGCGGCACGGTCGTCGAGCACGACCTCGGCGCCGACGGCGTGCTCGTACCCGTCGACCGTGCTCCCGGGCTCAACAGCGCCGGGATCATCGTCGCCGTCGTGACCACCCCGAGCTCTCTCTACCCAGAGGGCATCAGCCGAGTCGTGCTCTGCGGTGACCCGCTCAAGTCGCTCGGCGCGCTCTCGGAGCCCGAGTGCGCCCGGGTGATCGCGGCCATCGATCTCGCCGAGAGGATGCAGATTCCGGTCGAGTGGTTCGCGGTGTCGGCCGGCGCCCGGATCTCGATGGAGAGCGGCACCGAGAACATGGACTGGGTCGCCGCCGCGCTGCGCCGCATCGTCCACTTCACCCAGGACGGCGGCGAGATCAACATCGTCGTTGCCGGGATCAACGTCGGCGCCCAGCCGTACTGGAACGCCGAAGCGACGATGCTGATGCACACCAAGGGCATCCTCGTGATGACCCCGGACAGCGCGATGGTGCTCACCGGCAAGCAGTCGCTCGACTTCTCCGGCGGGGTGTCGGCGGAGGACAACCACGGCATCGGCGGCTACGACCGGGTGATGGGCCCGAACGGTCAGGCGCAGTACTGGGTGCCCGACCTGGCTGGTGCCTTCCGGGTGCTCATGGCGCACTACGAGCACAGCTACGTGGTTCCCGGCGAGACCGGGCCGCGCCGCGCGCCGACGACCGACCCGATCGACCGCGACGTGTCGTCCTTCCCGCACGCGGGTGACTTCACCACGGTTGGCGAGATCTTCTCGGCCGAGCACAACCCCGACCGCAAGCGACCCTTCGACATCCGCACCGTGATGCGGGCGTTGGCCGACGCCGACCACGAGATGCTCGAGCGGTGGGCCGGTATGGCCGACGCCGACACCGCGGTGGTCGTCGACACCCGGATCGGCGGCTACCCGGTCAGCCTGGTCGGCATCGAGTCCAAGCCGGTGCCGCGCGCCGGCTTCCCTCCCACCGACGGTCCGGACACCTACACCGCGGGAACCCTGTTCCCGCGGTCGTCGAAGAAGGTCGCGCGCGCGATCAACGCGGCATCGGGCAACCGGCCGCTCGTGGTGCTCGCCAACCTGTCCGGCTTCGACGGCTCCCCGGAGTCGATGCGCAACCTGCAGCTCGAGTACGGCGCCGAGATCGGCCGCGCGGTCGTCAACTTCCAGGGACCGATCGTCTTCTGCGTCATCTCCCGCTACCACGGCGGCGCGTTCGTGGTGTTCTCCAAGCACCTCAACCCGTCGATGACGGTGCTCGCCATCGAGGGCTCGTACGCCTCGGTCCTCGGTGGCGCGCCCGCGGCGGCCGTCGTGTTCGCTGCGGAGGTCTCCAAGCGGGCGGCGGCGGACCCGCGCGTCGCCGCGCTCGAGGAGCGCATCGACCACGCCGAGGACGGCGAACGCGGCGCGCTCGTCGTCGAGCTGGCCGAGCTCCGTGCTCAGCTGCGGGCGGACAAGATCGCCGAGGTCGCGGCCGAGTTCGACGGCGTCCACGACATCCACCGTGCCGTCGAGGTCGGCTCGGTGGACGAGGTGATCGCGGCGAGCGACCTGCGGCCCAAGGTCATCGACGTCATCGAACGGGCGTGGGGCAGCGTGTGACTGGCGGCGGCCGCCTGCTCAGCGTGCATTGCCGGCCTCGTCACACGGGGGAGCCACCGAGAGCCCGGCCAACTCGAGCTGAACGTCGATCAGGCCCAGCGTGCGCTCCATGGCCGTTGGCTGCAGCCGACCCGCGCCACCGCCGTGGGGGTGGTCGAAGAACACCAGCAGGAACATCAGCACGGTGATCACCACGGTCACGCTGCCCATCAGCATCCCTTGGGTGGCCGCACCCTCGGCCCGGTCGGCGAAGAACAGCATGTAGGCGAAGATCACTCCGGCGATCACGAACAGGGCGACCCAGACCGGTCCGGGGATGATGCCCTCGGCACCGTGGACGCGATCGATCCGGGCCTGCTCGCGGTCGGCGGTCTGGTCCATCCACCGGTCGTAGGCAGACTGCTCGGTGGCCGTCTTCGGGTCGACGGTCGAGATGGTGCGGAACAGCTCGGCGCCCCACGGGTTGATCGCGTCGCCGAGGTTGCCCTCGTTCAGGGCGTCCCACTCCGTGCCGGCCACGGACCGGGCGTAGCAGGTGAGCTCGCCGGTGAGCTCGGCAGATGAGTCCTTGGGCATGAACTGGGCGGTCTGCACCTGCTGGGCCACGATCGTCGCCTCGGTCTCGGCGCCCTGGCGGGATTCGTCGTACGAGGTGAAGGCCAGGAAGATGATGAACCCCAGCAGCACCGAGAAGCCGGTGGCCAGCACCCCGAACACCCCCGAGGCCCGGTCCCCGTCGGTGAAGTACGAGCCCTCCGGTGCACGTCGTCGTACCGCCAGCATCGCCGCCACCGTCAGGCCGGTGACCAGGACCAGAACGACGATGGCGATGATGACGTTCATCACGTCTCCGACTAGGTCGCCAAGTCAGAATCCAGGGAAGCGGTTGGCTCCCTGCCTCGACCGGCTCCGACCAGGACCTGCAGGATGACGAGCAGGGCGACCACCAGCGCCAGGGACCACCAGAGTCGGTCCATCGAGACGTTGTTGCCCCAGAGCAGGACCACGGCGCCCAGCGCTACCACGGCGACTCGCAGCCAGGCCACGTTGGCGGCGACCCAGCGGCCGGCTCCGCCGACCGGGCCGTCCCCCAAGCGAGCGCCGAGGTTCTCGAGACCACCGCCGACGGTTGTACGCGCGGTGGTGCCGGACCTGTTGGAACCGGCGAACCAGCCGGCGACGATGATCACCAGACCGAGCCACAGAACCACCTCTTGGCCGCGGTCGAGGTAGGTGAGCAAGGTGTCGTAGAAGATCCTGCTCGCCGGCCCGAACTCGGTGCCGGAAAGCGCGTTGATGAACATCTGCTGTCCGATGGACAGCACCCACGCCAGCAGCAGGGCGTTGGCAGCCACGACCGCCCCGATCCACACCGCCATCCGTGGGCGGCGGCGGGCCAGCACCAAGGCGGCCAGGAACAGGACCCCGACCACGGGAAGGAGCCACTGGGCGACCGGGTTCGAGAACGCGTAGATCGTGCGCACCTGCCTGAGCTGGGGTGCTTCCATCAGTACGATCTGACGGTCGGTCTCGGGGATCGGCACGTTCTCGACGATGGTCAGACCCCGGGCGACGAGTCGCTCCTTGACTCGTTCGATGACCTCGTCGACGTCGAGCACGACCTCTTCGCCCTGGAGCGACACGGCACCGGAGTTGTCGCCGTTCAGGATTCGCTGGAGGGTCTGCTGGGCTTTGGTGTTGGCCAGGACCCAGATGTCGGCGAACTCGTCGGAGGCGATGAACGCGCGGACCTCGCGCTCCACCAGACCGTTGATGGCCGCGGCGAGTGGCGCCACGAGCTGCTCCAGGCGCGGTCTGTCGTCGATCACGCCGGCGAACGCGGTGTTGAGGATCGCCTCGACGTCGACCTGTTGTTGGATCGCCCCGGTGACTCGGGTCGCGATCACGTCCTGCACCTCGGGAGATTCGATCAGAGGGCCGACGGTCTCGACGTATCGCTCGGCGTCGTTCAAAGTGCGCTGCCCCCAGTAGGCCACCGCAGCCGGCGTGGTCAACAACCCGGCCAGCACCAGGCAGATCACCGCCGCGATCGAGCGGCCTCGTGATGGTCGGTCCGCGGTGGTGGCCACGGGTTCGTCGGTGGGTTCTCGGAGCTCGCGTGTGATGGGCGCGTCGTTCGACATGATGGTGTCAGTTCAGTTCGTCGTCGGCCATCTGCGCCGATGCCTGTTCGATCCCGACTCCGATCGCCAGGACGATGCGGCTCGTCGCAGCTGCGACGCGCGAGGTCCCGACGATGGGTGCGATCGCCGCGAGCACACCGCGGACGTCCTCGGCGTCGAGACCGACCTCATCTGCGATCGCGAGGTTCAAGGCGTACGAGACGGCCGGAGCGTCGCTCGCGACGAGCGCCGCGAGTCTTACGAGGGCGATGGCCTGTACGTCGAGGTTCGATGCCTCCACGGATTCGGCCGTCATGTTGGCGAGCAGGTCGAGGACGGGGGTGTCGGATGCGGTCATCTCTGACATGGCATTCCTTCGGTGGTCGTGGGAGTGGCTTCGTACGAGGCCACGCCCAAGGCTGGCTGGCGGGCCCGCCCGTGACATCACCCGAAGCGGACGAACCGATGTCCTGCCCGAGCCGGTCGTTCGGTGGCCAGGTCAGCGGGTGATGTCGCGACCGTGCACCGTCAGCGCCCAGATCACGAAGACGTCGACCGCGATGATCAGCATCGACCAGAACGGGGAGTAGGGGATGAACGCGAAGTTGGCGAAGGCACTCAGCACGGCCAGGACGACTCCGATCGTGCGACCCCAGACCATGCCGTTGAGCACGGCGAAGCCCGCGATCAGCACGAGCAGACCCAACAGCAGGTGGATCCAGCCCCAGCTGGTGGCGTCGAGCTCGAGCAGGTAGTTGGGGGTCTTGACGTAGAACTCGTTCTCGAAGAGGGCGACCAGGCCGGCGAAGGCCTGGAAGCTGCCGGCAATGATCATCATCACGCCGGCGAACATGATGAAGCCGGTCGCCAAACCACTGGGCGGCGGTTCCGGCGCCTGCCAGGTGGTCTCCTCGGTCGGTGGGGTCTGTTCGGTCATGACGGCACGCTCCTTGGGCCTGCCGGCCGCTCATGTGGGATCGATGTCGGCCGGGAAGTAAAAACGGACGATCTCAATCTGGCGGCCTGCACCTGGTGGCGAATCACCCTCTTCGTATGAAACGTGAGGGCGTCAGGGCTGCGGGCAGGATTCAGGATCCCTTGTCGCGGAACACATCGGCGAGCGGGCCTGCCTCGAAGTAGGCGGTCTTGATCCTCAGCCACTCGCCGTCGAGGACCATGTCCTTCAGGACCTCGTCGATCTGTTCCTTGCGCTGGTCGCCCGAGCGCATCACGAATCCGATCGGGGCGTCCTTGACCGGGTAGACGATCGGCTCTTCCAGGGCTATGGGTGCGGCTTTGATGATCGGCTGAGCGTAAGGAGCTCCATGGAACAACGCGTCCGCCTCGCCTCGCTCGATCAACTCGATGGCAGCGCCCACGTTAGGGGCCCTGACGATCTCGACGTCCTGGTACTTCTCTTCGAGGTAGGAGCCTTGGATGGCGCCGTCGACGACCGCGATCTTCTTCCCGTTGACGTCGCCGCGCGTCTGAATTGTCGATCCCTTCGGGGTGAGGAAGGCAACGTACGTCGAGAAGTACGGCGCGCTGAAGTCGAACTCCCGCTCGAGCTCTGAGGTGCTCGTGACCTGGGCCCCGATCATGTCGATCTTTCCCGCTCGCAGGGCCGGGAAGAGCTCGTTGAAATCCATCGCCACGAACTCAGGCTCGACGCCCATGCCTTCGGCGACGCTGTGCGCCATCTCGTAGTCGAAGCCCTTGGTCGCGCCGCCGCTCTGGTAGTAGACGGGTTCGGTGCTGTCGACACCGATCCGAAGGGTGTTGCTGCTGCCGACCGAGGCGCTCGCCTTTCCGCTGGCGGATGGTGCGGGGTCCGAGAAGTGTCCGCTGAAGGCGATCACGCCCAAGAGGGTCACTGCGCCGGCGACGACCAACTTGATCTGGTTCATGTGGGGGTCCTGTTGCTGGCGATGGCTGGCATACCAGCCCGAGCGGTAAGGCGTGAGTCAGCCAATCGGACCCGTACGTCATGTGGAACTTGGCTCGACCAACGAGGCACCAACGAGCGATGAATCCCGGGTGTCGCGGCCGGGGGATCAGCCCTGTCGCGGCAGAGGGGTTGCCACCTCCGCGACCAGGTGCACGATGACCAGGTCGTCGGCCTCCAGCAGGGGCGCGACGATGCCGACCTCGTCGAGCAGTCGGCCGCTCATCACCGCGCCGCCGTCGTACCACGCGGGTCGGGGGCGGTCCTTGGGTGACACCGCAAGAGGCACCGGCGCCACCCGGTACGCCGTCTCCGGGGTCAGGCCGGGGAACCGGATGCGGCCGGCCGGCTGGCCCAGGGTGTGGTCGAGCGCCGAGAGACGGAACAGCGCCTCACACCCGTCAGGGGCGACCACGCCGTCCAGCTGGAGGCCGTCGTGCGAGGTGTCCGCCCGCACGACGCGGCCGGAGTGGAGCAGCCCACGGAACCGCTTGTGCAGCGCGATCCAGGCCCGAAGCTCCTCGCGCTCCTCGTCCCGCATGGTGGTGAGGTCCCACTCGATGCCGAGGTGTCCCCACATGGCGGTGCCGGCGCGGAAGCGCAGGGTGTGCTGGCGTCCGGTGGTGTGGTCGGTGCTCGATCCCACGTGGGTGCCCATCAGCTCGGGCGGGAGAGTCAGCCCGGTCCACCGGACCAGGCGGTGCCCTTCGTGCGCGTCGATGCAGTCGGAGACCCAGGCCCGGTCGGTCCGCTCGAGGATTCCCAGGTCGAGGCGCCCGCCACCGCCGCAGCAGGACTCGATCGCGAGCGCGGGATGCTGGGCACGGAGTGCGTCCATCAGGCGATAGGCCGCAAGTGTCTGCAGGTGGACCGCGGGCCTGTGGTCTCGGCCGCGGCCCGCGCCGGTCAGCGCACGGTTGTGGTCCCACTTGACGTAGGCGACGTCGTAGCGGTCCACCAGCGCCGAGATCTGACTGAGCACGTGGTCCCAGGCGTCCGGGTTGGAGAGGTCGAGGACGTGCTGGTTGCGCGAACTGATGCCGGGACCGGCGTGGGTGCCGAGGATCCACTCGGGATGCTCCCGGGCCACGTCGGAGTCGAGGCTGACCATCTCGGGCTCGAACCACAGGCCGAACTCCATGCCGAGGTTTTGCACAGTCTTCACCAGCTGGGTGAGCCCGTCGGGGAACACGTCCTCGTCCACGACCCAGTCACCCAGGGAGCTCGTGGCGTCACGCCGCCCCTTGAACCAGCCGTCGTCGAGGACGTACCGCTCGACGCCCAGCTCGGCAGCCCGCTCGGCGAGCTCGACGAGCTTCTGCATGTCCATGTCGAAGTAGACCGCCTCCCAGGTGTTCAGGAGTACGGGTCGCGCGCGCCGTGGGTGCACGGGCCGCGCCCTGAGGTGCTCGTGGAAGCGGCCGGAGAAGGCATCGAGCCCCTCGCCCCAGGAGGCGTAGAGCCAGGGCGAGGCATAGGTCTCGTCGTGGCCCAGCACGATCTCGCCGGGCATGAGCAGCTCGCCTCCGCGCAGCAGCTTCCAGCCGGTGAAGGAGCTCTCGGCGCAGAGCACCTGGTTGCCGCTCCAGCCGAGGTGAACACCCCAGACCCGACCGGCACGGAAGCCGAACCCGGACCGGCCGGCACACAGCACGGTGGCCGAGTCGTGGCCGGGACGACCGCCCCACGCCTCGCGGACGTGCTGTCCCTGGGTGAACGCGTGGCGCTGCGGGGTGCGCTCGTGGGCGTGCCGCCCTGCCATGTCCAAGAGCTCGTCGGCCTCCGCCGGCACCGGCAGAGCCGGCTCGAGCAGCGTCACCTCGTACGGCGTCGCCTCCAGGTTCCGCACGCGGGCACGCAGGCGCAGCAGGCCGTTCCCGAACAGCTCGATCTCGGTGGTCACCTCCACACCGGCCGGCCCGTCCAGCGCGACGCTGGTGAGCCGGGTGCAGCCGGTTGACTCGGTGACCGTGTGGTCCACCAGGTCGAAGGTGAGCGCCCAGGCCTGGCCGGCGCGGCTACCCAGCAGACCCGGACGACCCACCCAGCCACTGGTCTGCTGCGGCAGCACGGATGCCCACGAGTGCTGGTAGATCGCCCCGTCGAGGCTCGGCATCTCCAGCGAGCGGAGAAGGTCGGGAAGGTGCTCGACCGCGGTCTCGCCGAGATCCGGTCCCCAGTGGAGGATGCACGGGAGCTCGGTGGAGTCCAGCCGGACAACCAGGCTGGTGCCGCCGCGCCGGAGGTGCACGCCGCGGGTCTCGCTGATCATCGGGCGGTGCGGGTGAACACGGCCACCCCGGAGCCCGCCAGCTCGGCGTCGCCACGATCGGCACCCGAGGAGAACACCGGCTCGCCGAGGTCACCCAGCTCGCCGAGGTCGACGACGTCGTCGGTCCGGTTGACCAGGAACCAGTACTCCCTCTCGCCGTCTGCGCGGATGGCGAGCTCCACCCGGCCACGAAGCCCTTCGGGCAGCTCGCTGTCCACCCCGGCGGCCTCGAGCAGTCGGGCCAGCAGCGGCTCGAGTCCGTCCGCACCCAACCGGGTGGAGACGTACGTGGCCGAGCCGTGAGCCAGGGCCCGTCGGGTCACTGCCGGGCGGCCCGCCTGCAGGCCGGTCTTGTACGTCGCGAGAACCTGCGTGCCGGAAGTCGTCGCGGTGATCCGGTCGGTCCACAGTGTCCCGGTACTGCCGTCGTCGAGAACGACCTCGCACTCGTCCAGGAGCGGCCCGAACTCTTCGATGCGGATGCCGAGCAGGTCGCGCAGTGCGCCCGGGTAGCCACCCGGCCACACGTGGTTGTTCTCGTCCACGACGCCGGAGAAGTACGTCGTGACCAGGTGGCCACCGCGGTCGACGAACTTCCTCAGCAGGTCGGCCGTCGCGGCCGGCATCACGTGCAACACAGGCGCCACCACCACGTCGTACCCGTCCAGCGGTGCGCCGACGGGCAGGACGTCAGCCCGGACACCGAGCGCGAGGAACGCGACGTACCAGTCGAGCGCCTCCGCCCGATGGCTCACCGAAGAGCTCGGGTTGGCTTCCAGGTCGAGGGTCCACGACGACTCGATGTCGAAGAGGATCGCGGCCCGGGCCTGCCGGCGCCGCGACCCGACGACGGGGGCGAGCCGCTCGAGGTGCCCGCCCAGCCGGAGCACGGTCCGATAGACCTCGCTGTCCTCGCCGGCGTGGGGCACCATCGCCGAGTGGTACTTCTCCGCGCCGGACACGGACTGCCGCCACTGGAAGAAGCAGACGGCGTCCGCGCCGTGCGCCACGTGGGTGAGCGAGTCCCGCACCAGCGCACCGTCCGCCTTGGGCGGGTTGATCGCGCGCCAGTTGACCGCGCTGGTCGAGTGCTCCATCAGGAACCATGGCTCACCGCCGGCGATGCCGCCGGTCAGGTTGGCCGAGAACGACAGCTCGTCGCGGGCGCTGTCGTCGACGAGCGTGTAGTGGTCGTTGGAGACGAAGTCGACCTCGGCCGCCCAGTCGGCGTAGTCGATGCCGTTGAAGTGGTCCATCACCATGAAGTTCGTGGTCACCGGCACGTCGGGGGTCAGCCGGTCGAGGATCTCCCGCTCGGCGCGCAGGTAGTCCTTGAGGGCGTCGGAGGAGAATCTCTTGAAGTCGAGCTGGTGTGTCGGGTTGGGAATGGTGGGCGTCAGCCGCGGCGGCAGCACCTCGCGCCAGTCGCTGTAGCGCTGCGACCAGAACGCGGTGCCCCAGGCGTGGTTGAGGCCGTCGAGGTCGACGTACCTCTGCGACAGCCAGGTGCGAAACGCCGCCGCGGCGTCGTCGGAGTAGTCGTAGAGGTTGTGGCAACCGAGCTCGTTGGAGACGTGCCAGGCGGCGAGCGCCGGGTGGTGGGCGTACCGGCTCGCCATCACCTCGACGACCGCCAGGGCGTGCTGTCGGAACACCGGTGACGTCGGCCGCCAGTGCTGCCGGGCGCCCGGCCACATGGTCTCGCCGGCACGGGTGACCGGAAGGATCTCCGGGTGCCCGGCGGCCAACCAGGGCGGCGGCGAGGCGGTCGCGGTGGCGAGGTCCACGGCGATGCCGTGGGCGTGCAGGAGGTCCATCACCTCGTCGAGCCACGCGAA
Organism: Nocardioides sp. NPDC023903; assembly: GCF_040639295.1. NCBI lineage: Bacteria > Bacillati > Actinomycetota > Actinomycetes > Propionibacteriales > Nocardioidaceae > Nocardioides > Nocardioides sp. NPDC023903. The sequence goes on from NZ_JBEZZS010000017.1 coordinate 114,394, forward strand.
GTCCCAGGTGTCCTCGGTCGGCTGCAGGCGGGCCCAGGAGAAGATCCCGAGGGAGACGATGTTCACCCCGGCCTGACGCATCAGCCGGACGTCCTCGTCCCACACCTCCCGGCCCCACTGGTCGGGGTTGTAGTCGGCCCCGAAGCCGAGCGGTCCGCGAGCGCTCTGGCCCGTGAGGGACTCGGGCCACCGCACCCACCGGTGGCGTAGCCGGCTCATCCGGTCGTCCTGCGCGGCGGGGCTGTGCTGGCCCGGACCACCAGCCGGGCGGGCACCAGGACCTCCTGGTGCTCGTGCTCGCCGGACTGGATCTCCCGGATCAGGGCATCCACTGCGCCCCGGCCGACCTCGTCGAACGACTGGTGGACGGTGGTCAGTGGCGGCCAGAAGTACGCCGCCTCCTCCATGTCGTCGAAGCCGACGACGCTGACGTCGTCGGGAACACGGCGACCGCGCTCGTGCAGGGCTCTCAGGAGTCCCAGGGCCATCTGGTCGTTCGCGGTGAACACCGCGGTCACCTCCTCGTTGTCGGCCAGCCGGAGGCCGGCCTCGTAGCCGGCGCCGGTCGTCCAGTCGCCCGGCACCACCGGCGGCACCACTCGGCCGTGGGCCTCGAGCGTCGCCTGCCACGACGCCCGGCGGCGTCGCGCGGAGTAGGACAGCTCAGGTCCGGCGACGTGCCAGACGGTATCGTGCCCGAGGTCGAGCAGGTGCTCGGTGGCCAACCGTGCGCCGTGGGTCTGGTCGTTGTCGACGATCGGGTAGTCGTACTCCGCGCTGGAGTCGACCACGACCACCGGCAGTCCGTCCGGCACGGCGACGCCGTCGAGCCGGTGCGTCTCGACCAGGATGATGATGCCGTCCACGGCCTGCTCGCCGAGCTGGTCGAAGGCGGCGCGCACGGCGTCCTGGGTGGCGTCCAGCACCGGCAACAGGTTGATGGCGTACCCGGTCTCGGTGGCGGCGGTCGCGACCGCGTCGAGGGTGTGGGTGGTGCCGACGCTGGAGAGCTCGAACGCGATCACGCCGATGCTCTGGAACCGTCCGCTGCGAAGCGCCCGGGCGGCCCGGTTGGGCCGGTAGCCGACCTCGCGCATCGCGGACAGCACCCGCTCCCGGGTGGCCGCGTCTACATAGCGGGCGCCGTTCGCGACTCGCGAGACCGTCTGCCCCGAGACTCCGGCGATCCGGGCAACGTCGGCCTGTGAGGCCCCTCGCCGTGGAACTGGTGCTCCGGCGGTGCTGTCTGTCCCCATGGACCGAATAATCCTTCCGCCAACCTGTTGACGTCAACATGTGTCGTACGTCACTGTACCTGTTGACGTTAACAGGCCGCCACCGAAAGGCGGTGAAGGGAGGTGGGACCGTGACCCAGCTGGAGAGAAGCCGGGAGATCCACGGTGGTGGGCGACCGCCCGTGCCCGGTCGACGGTGGTCGCGCAGCGACACGAAGGGGTGGATCTTCGTCGGCCCGTTCCTGGCGGTCTTCGCGCTGACCTTCCTGGCGCCGATCGCCTACGCCGCCTACCTCAGCCTCTTCCGTGCGCAGGCGTTCTTCGGCACCACGGAGTTCGTCGGTCTGGACAACTACGTCGACGTGTTCACCGACGACAAGTTCTGGGACGGCTCGTTGCGGGTCCTGCTGTTCTTCGTCGTACAGGTGCCGATCATGCTCGGCCTCGCCCTGGTGGCCGCGCTGGCCATCGACAGTGCCCGGCTCTACGGCACGAGCTTCTTCCGGCTCTTCATCTTCCTGCCCTACGCCGTTCCCGGCGTCGTGGCCGTCCTGATGTGGGGCTTCATGTACGGCACCAACTTCGGGTTGGCCGCCGACTTCAACGACCTGTTCGGCACCTCGATCGCGCCGCTCAGCCAGAACTGGATGCTCGCCTCGATCGCCAACATCGTGACCTGGGAGTTCGTGGGCTACAACATGCTGATCTTCTACTCCGCGTTGCGCACCGTGCCCGGCGAGATCTACGAGGCCGCCGCGCTCGACGGCGCCGGGGCGCTGCGCACCGTGCTCTCGATCAAGATCCCGGCCCTGCGCGGGGCCATCCTGATCGCCACGATCTTCTCGATCATCGGGACCTTCCAGCTCTTCAACGAGCCGAACATCCTGCGCACGCTGGAACCCAACATCATCACGACCTACTACACACCGAACCTCTACGCCTACAACCTGTCCTTCGGCGGGCAGCAGTACAACTACTCGGCGACGGTCGCGATCGTGATGGGCCTGCTGACCGCCGTGATCGCGTACGCCGTCCAGCTCCGCGGCTCACGAGAGGCGATGAAATGACGAGCCGGGTGAGCACGTCGCCGCTGGCGCCGCGACGGTCGCCGCTGCTGACCGTGCTGATGGCGCTGTTCCTCGTCTATACGCTGGTGCCGCTGGCGTGGTTGATCCTGAGTGCCACCAAGACGCAGGCGGATCTGTTCTCGAGCCCGGGGCTGTGGGTCGGCGACGAGTTCGCGTTCTTCAGCAACGTCCGCGACACGCTGACCTACCGTGACGGCATCTTCCTGCGCTGGCTGGCGAACACCCTTCTCTACGTCGTGGTGGGTGCCGGCGGCGCGACCCTGCTGGCCACCGCGGCCGGCTACGGCTTGGCCAAGTACCGCTTCCCCGGGCGGCGGGCGGTCTTCGCCGTCATCATCGGCGCGGTGGCCGTGCCCGGCACCGCGCTGGCCGTGCCGACATTCCTGATGTTCTCGAACATGGGGCTCACCAACACGGTGTGGGCGATCATCATCCCCTCGCTGATCAGCCCGTTCGGCCTGTACCTGATGTGGGTCTACGCCGCGGACGCCGTACCGGATGAGCTGCTCGAGGCGGCGCGCATCGACGGCGCCGGCGAGGTTCGGATCTTCTTCACGGTCTCTCTGCGCCTGCTCGCTCCCGGCATCGTCACGGTGCTGCTGTTCGCAGTCGTCTCGACGTGGAACAACTACTTCCTGCCACTGATCATGCTGAGCGAGCCGAAGCTCTATCCGCTCACCGTGGGCCTCACCCAGTGGAGCGCTCAGGCGTCGGGTGCGAACGCGCAGCCCGTCTACAACCTGGTGGTCACAGGCTCCCTGCTGACCATCGCCCCGCTCGTCATCGCCTTCCTCCTCCTCCAGCGGTTCTGGCAGTCCGGCTTGAGCGCGGGAAGCGTCAAACAGTGAAATGAAAGGAACGCCATGTTGATCATCAATGGGCGCAGAGCCCGCCGGATCGCCCTCGTCGCGGCAGCCCTCACAGCCGCCTCCGTGCTCGCCGGCTGCGGCTCGGGCGACGGGGGCGGCGGCGGAAGCGAAGGCACGGCCGCAGACCTCGACGCCGCCCTCGAGGAAGGGGGCACCATCACCTACTGGACATGGACCCCGTCCGCCGAGGCCCAGGTGGCGGCGTTCGAGGACCAGTACCCGAACGTCGACGTGAAGCTGGTCAACGCCGGCACCGGCAACGACCACTACACGAAGCTGCAGAATGCGATCAAGGCCGGCTCCGGCGGCCCCGACGTGGCGCAGGTCGAGTACAAGGCGCTGCCGCAGTTCGCGTTGCCCGGCGACCTGGTCGATCTGGGCCAGTACGGCTTCGACGAGTTCGAGTCGGACTACACGCCGTCGACCTGGGCCTCGGTGCATGCCGGCGAGGGCCTCTACGGGCTGCCGCAGGACTCCGGCCCGATGGCGCTCTTCTACAACCAGCAGGTCTTCGACGAGCACAAGCTCGAGGTGCCGACCACCTGGGACGAGTACGTCGAGGCCGCCCGGACCATCAAGAAGGCGAACCCGTCGCAGTGCATCACCAACGACAGCGGTGACGCCGGGTTCACCACCAGCATGATCTGGCAGGCCGGTGGCACGCCGTTCCAGTCCGACGGCGAGAGCGTCACGATCGACCTGCAGGACGAGGGCACGCAGAAGTGGACGGGTGTGTGGAACCAGCTCATCGAGGACGAGCTGGTCTGCACCATCCCCGGCTGGACCGAGGAGTGGTACAAGGCGCTGGGTGACGGGACCATCGCGTCCATCGGTCTCGGTGCCTGGGCACCCGGCGTGTTCGAGCAGTCCGTGCCCGACGGTGCGGGCAAGTGGCGAGCCGCGCCGATGCCGACGTACGACGGGCAGCCGGCCACCGCCGAGAACGGCGGCAGCACCCAGTCGGTGCTGGAGCAGAGTGAGAACCCCGCGCTGGCGGCGGCGTTCGTGCGCTGGCTCAACCACGAGGAGGGCGTCGAGCCGTTCCTGGAGAGCGGTGGCTTCCCGGCCACGGTCGCGGACCTGCAGGACCCGGCGTTCGTCGACAAGAAGCTCGACTACTTCGGTGGCCAGCAGGTCAACCAGGTGCTCACCGAAGCGGCCACCCAGGTGGTCGAGGGCTGGCAGTACCTGCCCTACCAGCTGTACGCCGACACGATCTACGGCGACACCGTCGGCAAGTCCTACCAGACCCACACCGCCCTCGAAGACGGCCTGGGAGCCTGGCAGGAGGCGCTCGTGAAGTACGGCGACGAGCAGGGCTTCAGCGTCAACTGACCCACGACTGACAGGACCGACAGCCGCCGCACGTCACGGAGCGGCGGCTGTCGGTCCTCGCGAGAGGTAGGCATGCCCGAGTTCACGATCGGCGAGTCCGACTTCCTCCTCGACGGTGAGCCGTTCCGGATCCTCTCCGGCGCGCTGCACTACTTCCGAGTCCACCCCGACCACTGGGCGGACCGGATCGAGAAGGCCAGGCTGATGGGCCTCAACACCATTGAGACGTACGTGCCGTGGAACGCCCACAGCCCCCGCCCGGGCGCCTTCGACACCGACGGCATCCTCGACCTGCAGCGCTTCCTGCGCCTGGTGGGAGAGGCCGGTCTGTACGCGATCGTGCGTCCGGGGCCGTTCATCTGTGCGGAGTGGGACAACGGCGGGCTGCCGCCTTGGCTGTTCCGGGAGCCGGGCGTCGGCATCCGCCGCCACGAACCGCGCTTCCTCGACGAGGTCGAGAAGTACCTCCACCAGGTCCTGGCGCTCGTGCGCCCGCACCAGGTCGACCAGGGCGGACCCGTGCTGCTGGTCCAGGTGGAGAACGAGTACGGCGCGTACGGTGACGACCGGGCCTACCTGCAGGCACTCGTGGAGATGACCCGTGGAGCCGGCATCGGCGTGCCGCTGGTCACCGTGGACCAGCCCGTCGATGCCATGCTCACCGCCGGCGGAATCGACGGGGTGCTGCGTACCAGCTCCTTCGGCTCGGACAGCGTGAACCGCTTGCGCACCCTCCGCGACCACCAGCCGACCGGGCCGCTGATGTGCATGGAGTTCTGGGACGGCTGGTTCGACCACTGGGGAGGCCGGCACCACACCACCCCCGTCGAGCAGGCCGCCGAGGAGCTCGATGCCCTCCTCGCCGCAGGAGCCTCGGTCAACGTGTACATGTTCCACGGAGGCACGAACTTCGGCCTGACCAGCGGAGCCAACGACAAGGGGATCTACCGGCCGACGGTGACCTCGTACGACTACGACGCTCCCCTGGACGAGGCCGGGAACCCGACCGCGAAGTACTTCGCGTTCCGCGACGTAATCGCCCGCTACGCCCCGGTGCCGACCGAGACCCCCGGCGCCGCCGGTCTCGCCCCCGAGCAGACGGTGGCGTTGGGTGAGCCGGTCCGGCTGCTCGATGACCCGGCGCGCTGGGGCTCCTGGAGCAGCTGGGAGTCGCTGCCGGTGCTGGACGAGCTGGAGACAGACACTCGTCTGGCCGTCTACCGGACCGAGCTGTCGGGCGACCGCCCGGGCGTCCTCGCCCTCGGCGAGGTCCGTGACCGGGCCGCCGTCTTCCTCGACGGCGCTCCGGTTGGCATCCTCGAGCGGGAGCACGGCGAGCGGGCGATCGCGCTGCCGCAGGGGCGCGGCCGACTGGAGCTGGTCGTCGAGGACCAGGGCCGGGTCAACTACGGCGCCCGCATCGGTGAGCACAAGGGCTTGGTCGGGCCGGCTCTGCTCGACGGGGTGCCACTCACGGACTGGGACGTCCTGGCCATCGACCTCGACCGGGTGCCGCGGCTGTGGGAGACCGGCCCACCAGACGGCCGTGGCTCCGGGGTCGGGCCCACCGCGTGGCGCGCACTCTTCTCGGCCGAGCCCGACGTCGACCTCTTCCTCGACACCACCGCCTGGGGCAAGGGCATCGCTTGGGTCAACGGCTTCTGCCTGGGGCGCTATTGGCGCCGCGGGCCGCAGCACACCCTGTTCGTGCCGGGCCCGCTGCTGCGCCCCGACCGCAACGAGCTGGTCGTACTGGAACTGGAGGTGCTCATCGATCCGACGGCCCGGTTCGTCGCCGGGCCATCCCTGGGTCCGCTCGAAGACTGAGGCCGGCCCTGAGAGTCCCGCTCGGGTGCGGGATCACGGACCTGTGGTTGTCTTCCACGGTGTAGGCGGCGGCGAGGAGACGATCGAAGAGTTGTTCGGCGCTACCCGATCCGATGCTCGAGGACACTCGGGCCCCGGGATCGCGTTCGTGGAGGTCGTGACGGTGGCGTGGAATCACTCATCCAGCCCGACGGCACGCCGCGGGGTTCTGATGTAGCTCCACGTTGTCCCTCACGATCTTGCGGTCCACCCAGCTGTTGCGAGCCACCGAGAAGTTGCCGGCGTAGGAGTTCCTGAGCACACGCAGGGAACGCACGTGATTGCCGACGACGCGGAGGTTGTT
>NZ_JBEZZS010000018.1:0-119459 GCF_040639295.1 Nocardioides sp. NPDC023903
GGCGGGTACGCCACCCTCGGTGGTCATCGGGGCGACCACGACCACCTCGTCGACCGCTTGGCCCAGGAGGAGGTCGGCCGAGACCGAGCGAAGGTCGACCTTCGTCACCCACAACTACAGATTCGGCTCGCCATTTCTGCAGTCTCGGCTGTCACCAGCCGGGCGGGAGGCGGTGGTCCCAGAGGGCGGCGTCTTCGATCTGAGCGGAGAGGGAGAGCAGGAGGGATTCCTCGGCCGGGCGGGCGGCGAGCATCACGCCGACCGGGAGACCGGACGGGGTCCAGTGGAGGGGTAGGGAGATGGCGGGCATGCCGGTGACATTCCAGGCGGAGGTCCAGGGGGTGAACTCCTTCTGCGCCTGGAAGTCGGCTGCGGGGTCGGCGTCGTCACGGATCGCGCCGACCAGGGGCGGCGGGGTGGCCAGGGTCGGGGTGAGGACGGCGTCGTAGGGAGCCAGCGCCTCGAGTGCCATGGCGGCGTACCGGCGCAGCTCGGCGATCGCCAGCCCGAACTCCGGGCCGCTGAACGCCTCTCCCCGCTCGGTGAGCCAGCGGGTCAGGGGCCGGATCTGAGATCGCTGGTCGGGAGTGAGATTCACGACCGCCATCGCGGTCCCGACGGCCCAGACCGTCTCGAAGACCGCGACCGCCTCGACCGGCAGCGGCCGCGGGATGTCGACGATCTCGTGGCCCAGCGACTCCAGCAGCGAGGAGGCGTTCTCCCAGGCTGCGACACACTCTGCGTCGACCGAGGTCTCGGCGATCAGCGGCTCGATGAACCGGGCGATGCGCAGCCGCCCCGGCGGCCGCTCACACGCGTCCAGGAACGGAAGCGGCTCCTCGGGAGCCCAGAAGGGATCACCGGTACGCCGCCCCGCGAGCACATCGAGGAAGGCCGCCGCGTCCCGCACCGAGCGCGCGATCGGACCGGCGGTGGCGAGCCCGGCAGCGTCGCCGTACATCGGCGACGAGGAGATCCGGCCGCGGGTCGGCTTCAGCCCGACCAGTCCGCAGCACGAGGCCGGGATCCGGATCGAGCCGCCGCCGTCGGAGCCCTGCGCGACCGGCACGAGCCCGGCGGCGACCGCCGCGGCGGCGCCGCCGGAGGAGCCACCGGCGATCCGCGTACGGTCCCAGGGGGTGACGGCGGGCGGCGCCACGTCAGGCTCGGTGTAGCAGGGCGAGCCGAACTCGGGGGTGTTGGTCTTCCCGAGCGAGATCATCCCGGCCGCCTCGATGGACAGGGTGACGTTGTCGGAGACGTCGGGTACGAAGTCGGCGAAGGCCGCCGACCCGAAGGTCGTACGCACCCCACGGGTGAGGTTGAGGTCCTTGATCGCGGTGGGTACGCCCCACAGCGGCGAGGCGCCGACCGGCTTGACCGCGAGCTCACGAGCGCAGGTCGAGATCCGCTCCTCGGCCACGGTGACGAAGGCACCGACGTTGTCGAGCCGGGCGATCCTGTCGAGATAGTGCTCGGCGAGCTCGCCCGCGGACACCTCGCATCGATGGAGCAGCTCTCCCTGTTCCAGGGCGGTCAGATCATGAAGCTCGGCCACCCCTGCAGACTAGTGGCCCGAGCGCCACTCGTCCTCGAGCATCGCGTAGTGCACAAGTGTCGTCCACTCGCCCTTGAACCACTCGGCCTCGCGCTCGACCGCTTCCTTCCGCATCCCGAGCCGCTCGATCACCCGCGCCGAGGCGGTGTTGCGCTCGTCGACCCTGGCGGTCACCCGGTGCAGGCCGAGCCCGTCGAAGGCCAGCCCCAGCAGCGCCCGCGCGGTCTCGGTGGCGAAGCCGCGGCCGCCGAACTCGGGGTTGAACGCGTAGCCGATCTCGCCGGACCGCTGCTCCTTGCTGTGCCAGAAGAGCACGACGTCGCCGATCAGCCGGCCCTCGTGCTCGACGGCGAGGCAGAGCACCTCACCCTCCCGGCGCAGGACGGAGAGACGCCTCTCGGGTGCGTACGCCTTTCGCAGCTGCTCGCGGTCGCGCGGCACCGGCGGGATGTAGCGGCAGACCTCCTCGAGCGAGAGGTAGGCGTGCAGGTCGTCGAGGTCGCGCTCGACGTCGATCGGGCGCAGCGCCAACCGCTCGGTGGTGACCGGATAGTCCGGCGCCAGAACGGGCTCGGCGAGCTCCTGGAAAACGCTCAGATGCAGACCGGCCGGCCCGTCGAGACGGGCGTTGAGGGATTCCCACGGGGTTCGGGTGGGTGGCGCGACGAGCGTGGCACCCCCATCGACGAGCCGGGACGCGACGCCGGCGGAGTCCTCGACCTCGAACGCGACTCGGACGTGGCCGGCCGCCGGCTGCCCGACCTCGACCTCGTCGATGTAGGCGTGCTGGGCGGAGTTGGCGAGCTCGAGCGTGGCCAGCCCGGCGTCAAGGATCGTCACATGAGCCTCACCGGGCCCGGAGAAAGCGGCCTGCTCGGGAAGGCCGAGGGTGTCGCGGTAGAAAGCCACCGCCTGCTCGTAGTCCTTTGCCTCGACCACCAGTCGGAGCTGCTTCACGGGTCCACTCATGCCCGCAACGTACGGCCCAATCGCCCGTAGCGCACGCGATAAATCACGAAGGGCAGGTCTCTCCCCCGCAGAGACCTGCCCTCGTGGTGCTGCCCGGTTGGGGCTCAGACAGCGGCGGGCGCGAAGCCCGCGAGCTTCTCGACGGCCTCGCGGAAGCGGGCCTGGGCCTCGGCGTCGGTGAAGACGTCGATCTCGTGGACCGGCTGGGAGACGATGGCGTCCTCGACGACGATGGCGCCGCCGATGCCGGCCGAGCGCGCGGCGTCGGCGTGGGACCACTTGGCACCGTAGGGGGTGGGGGCGACGCCGACGACCGAGAGGATCTTGCCCTTGAGCACGCCGGCGGCGTACGGGCGCGAGAGCCAGTCAATCGCGTTGTTGATGACGGCGGGCATGGTGCCGTTGTACTCCGGGGTCACGATCAGCACGCGGTCCGCCTCGTCGATCACCTTGCGGAGCTGGCTCACGGCCTCGCCCGGGTCGGCCTCGAGGTCCTCGTTGAAGAACGGCACGTCCGCCAGGCCGTCGACGATCTCCAGGACGACACCCTCAGGCGCCTCGGCGACGAGCTTCTCGGCGAGCTTGCGGTTGATGGAGTCGGCGCGCAGGCTGCCAACGAGTACGGCGATACGGGTGTCGGTCACGGGTTCTCCTCGTAGGACGCGGAAGGTTCAATGTTGAAGTGTTCAACGCCCGCGTCCCGGGGATTCATTCCGTGACAGCGGCCTCCGCAGGTGTGGTCTCGCCCACATGCCGGCGCAGACCGAAGGTGAGCCCGTCGACAAGCGCCTCCCACGACGCCTCGATCACGTTCGACCCGACCCCGACCGTCGTCCACGACGTCGAGCCGTCGGAGGTCTCGATCAGGACCCGCGTCCTCGCGTCGGTGCCGTGTCCCTGGTCGAAGAGCCGCACCTTGAAGTCGATCAGGTCGAAGTCGGCGACCACGGGGAAGGCACGCGTGATCGCGGCCCGCAGCGCCTGGTCGAGCGCGTTGACCGGGCCGTTGCCCTCGCCGGTCTCGACGTGACGTACGCCGTCGGCGTGGATCTTCACGATCGCCTCGGTGGTCGACGCCGTCTCCGGGCCGCCACCGCGGGCCTCGGAGATGACCCGCCAGGACTCGACGTCGAAGAAGGACGGCCGCGAGCCCTCGACCTCCTCGATCAGGAGCAGCTCGAAGGAGGCGTCGGCCGCCTCGAAGGTGTAGCCACGCTGCTCGGCCTCCTTGACCCGCTCGGTCACCCGGGTCACCAGGTCGCGGTCGTCGGAGAGGTCGTAGCCGAGCTCGCGCCCCTTCAGCTCGATCGAGGCCCGGCCGGCCATGTCCGAGACCAGCAGCCGCATGTCGTTGCCGACGCCGGCCGGGTCCATGTGCTGGTAGAGGTTGGGGTCGACCTTGATCGCGGAGGCGTGCAGCCCGGCCTTGTGGGTGAACGCGGAGGCACCCACGTAGGGCTGCCGGCCCGCAGGCGGCACGTTGGTCACCTCGGCCACCGCGTGGGCGACACGGGTCGCCTCGCCCAGCAGCCCCGTCGGCAGCACCTCGCGGCCCAGCTTCAGCTGCAGGTTGGCGACCACGGAGACGAGGTCGGCGTTGCCCGTACGCTCCCCGTAGCCGTTGATGCAGCCCTGGACGTGCATCGCGCCGGCGTCCACGGCGGCCAGCGAGTTGGCGACCGCGCACCCAGTGTCGTTGTGACAGTGGATGCCGACCGCTCCCTGGGTCGCGCTGCGGACATCGTGGACGACGTCGGCCACCCAGCCCGGCAGCATCCCGCCGTTGGTGTCGCACAGCGCGACCACGTCGGCACCCGCCTCGTAGGCGGTCTTCAGGACCTCCAGCGCGTAGTCGCGGTTGGCCCGGTAGCCATCGAAGAAGTGCTCGGCGTCGAGGAAGACCTGCTGGCCCTCCTCGCGCAGGTGGGAGACCGTGTCGCGGATCATCGCGAGGTTCTCCTCGAGCGTGGTGCGCAACGCGAGCTCGACGTGGCGGTCGTGGGACTTGGCCACCAGGGTGACGACCGACGCGCCGGAATCGCGGAGCGCGGCCACCTGGGGGTCGTCAGCAGCCCTTACGCCGGCCCGGCGGGTCGACCCGAACGCCGCCAGCCGCGCGTGCTTGAGGTCGAGCTCGGAGACCGCGCGCTTGAAGAACTCGGTGTCCTTCGGGTTCGCGCCGGGCCAGCCGCCCTCGATGAACCCCACGCCCAGGCCGTCGAGGTGCCGGGCGATCGCGAGCTTGTCGGCGACGCTGAGATTGAGGCCCTCCTGCTGCGCACCGTCGCGCAGGGTGGTGTCGTAGACGTGGAATTCCATGGCTCTGTGTCCTCGGGCTGGGCAACAAAAAACCCTCTCGGGAACGAGAGGGTGGCGCGTCGGGCAAGGCTCGACGCGCTAGCGAATGATGATGACGTACGTCGTCATAGCCCTGATACTGCCACGAAATCTTTCTCCGTGGGACGAGCGTCTCACCAGCCGAGGAGCTCGACCCACCACGGCTCGTCGCCGCCGGAGAACTGCGAGCCCTCGTCGGCAAGGGTCTGGATCGGGAAGAGCGCCAGGGTGATGACCACCGCGAACCCGAGGATCCACGGCACCCAGCGCGCCGAGATCCGGTGGACCGCCTTGGTCACCGGGTCACGCAGCCGGTCGCGCCCGGAGCCGGTCCACAGCGCGATGACGAACGCCACGCCGGCGAACCCCAGCGCCGCTTCGAGGGAGAGCTGCAGGGCGAAGCCGATCAGCACCGCCGCCACCACGAACCCGTAGCCCCACACCCCGACGACGAACGTCTTCGGGAGCGAACGGACCAGCCGCCAGGGCGCGCCGATCAGGAGCCGGGGCGCGTCATGCCACTTGCGGCCGCGATACCAGCGCCAGCGGCGCAGATCGCCGGCGGCCAGTGTGCCGGCACGGATCAGCCACGCCGCGCCGAGCACGGTCCAGAATCCGATGCTCGGCAACGCGGCGGTCAGGCCGACGGCGAAGGCGAGCAGACCGAGCCAGATGGCCCCGCGGCGCAGCTTCTCCAGGCCGGTGTCCTGGCGTGGCTTGAGCTGAGGCGCAGGGATGAACGGTGCGGCCGGGGTGGTGGCCTTCTCGCGCTCGGCCCGGTCGCTCAGCGAGAGCTGCTCGACCGGCTTGTGCACGAACGGTCGGCGCGGCGTACGCAGCCACTCGCGCACCTCGTCCAGCGTCGGGCGGTCGGCGGGGTCGGGCGAGAGTGCCTGGCCGAGCAGCCCGCGCAGCGGCTGCGGGACCCCCTCCAGGTCGTGCTCACCGCGCCGGGCGCGGTCCATCAGCTTCATCGAGTTGCCCTCGCCGAAGGGCGGGCGGCCGGTCGCGGCGTACGCCACCACGGAGGCCCACGAGTGCACGTCCGAGGCCGGGGTCGCCGGGTCGCCGACGGCGATCTCGGGCGGCAGGTATCCGGGCGTGCCGATCAGCAGGCCGGTCACCGTGATCTTCGGGTCGTCCGCGACGCGGGCCAGCCCGAAGTCGATCAGGATCGGCGTACGCCCTTCCATGATGATGTTGGCCGGCTTGACGTCGCGGTGCAGGACGCCGACGGCGTGGCAGTCGGCAATCCCCTCGGCCAGGTCGCTGGCCAGCTGCTCGACCTCGTCACGCGAGAGCACGCCCTCGTTGATGATCTTGTCGTGCAGCGTCGGCCCCGGCACGTAGCGGGTCGCCAGCCACGGCACCTCACCCCACGGGTCGGCACCGACGACGCCGGCCACCCACCGGCTCCGCACCCGCTGCAGCGAGGAGACCTCGCGCGCGAGCCGATGGCGGCCCTCCTCGTCGCCCACGAACTGGGTACGCAGCACCTTCAGCGCCACCCGCTCACCGCTCGTGCGGTGGCTGGCCAGGTGGACCCGTCCCATCCCGCCCTGCCCCAGCAGGGAGAGCAGGTCGTAGTCGCCAACGGTGTCCCGTTGGGTCGCCGGGAGACGGCGAGGGGCTGTCGTCACGAGACAAACCTTATCCGCCGCAGACGACACCCCGCCCAGGCGTCAGCTCCGTCGGCCGAGGCGTCGCTCCCGTCGGCCGACATGGCACCGATCTGCCATGTCGATTCGCGGGAGTGACGCCTCGGCCTGCGTACGTGACGTGTCGGCCGACGCGGCCGACGTCTCGGCGTCAGACGATCTTGCGCATCCAGCCGAAGGTGTCCTCGGCCCGGCCGAACTGGATGTCGACGAGCTGCTTGCGGATGGTCTTCCAGACCTCGCCGTCGCCGGCGGAGGCGATGGAGCCACCGTTGTAGACGAGCTCACCGACCGGGGTGACGACGGCGGCGGTGCCGCAGGCGAAGACCTCGGTGATCTCGCCGGACTCGACGCCGGCCTTCCACTCGTCGATGGCGAACTTGCGCTCCTCGACGGTGTAGCCGAGCTTGCCCGCGAGCTCGATGATGGAGGCGCGGGTGATGCCCTCGAGGATCGTGCCGGTCTCGGGGGTGACGATCCGGCCGTCGGCGTGGACGAAGTAGAGGTTCATGCCGCCGAGCTCCTCGACGTACTTCCCCTCCTGCGCGTCCAGGAACACCACCTGGTCGCAGCCGTTGGCCGAGGCCTCGGCCTGGGCGACCAGTGAGGAGGCGTAGTTGCCACCGGTCTTGGCCGCGCCCATGCCGCCACGGCCGGCGCGGGTGTAGTCCTCGGTGAGCCAGATCCGCACCGGCTTCACGCCACCCTTGAAGTAGGAGCCGGCGGGCGAGGCGATGACCATGTAGGTCACGTGCTGGGCCGGGCGCACGCCGAGGAACGACTCCGAGGCGAACATGAAGGGCCGCAGGTAGAGGCTCTTCTCATCGCTCTCCGAGGCCTCGGGCACCCAGCGCTGGTCGACCTTGACCAGGTCGAAGACGGTCTGCACGAAGTCCTCGATCTCGAGGATGGGCAGCGCGAGCCGCTCACTGGAGCGGGCCATCCGGGCGGCGTTGGCCTCGGGCCGGAACGACCAGATAGAGCCGTCTGCGTGCCGGTAGGCCTTCATCCCCTCGAAGATCTCCTGGGCGTAGTGCAGCACGGCTGCCGACGGGTCCAGGCTGAGAGGTGCGTACGCCTCGATGCGACCGTTGTGCCAGCCCTGTTCGGGCGTCCACTCGACGGTGAGCATGTGATCGGTGAAATGGTTGCCGAAGCCTGGGTTCGCCAGTACCTCCGCGAGCTGCTTGTCGGTGGCCGGTTGGGTCGACAATGTGGTGCTGATCTCCATGACCATGAGATTAGTCCTGTTCTTCGGATGCTGTGCTAATGCGGGCGGGGTAAGTGATGGGCGCAGACGAAGGGCCGGGCGCAGATTCTCCTGCGCCCGGCCCTTCGTGGGTTGAGCGTCTAGCTGGTTACGCGGGCGGCGATCGCGTCGCCGACCTCGGAGGTCGTACGTGGCTCGGAACCGCGCTCGGAGAGGTCGGCGAGCACGGCGGCGTCGATGGTCGCGGCAGCCTCGGGGTGGCCGAGGTGCTCGAGCAGAAGGGCCCCGGACAGGATGGCCGCGGTGGGGTCCGCCTTCTGCTGGCCGGCGATGTCGGGGGCGGAGCCGTGGACGGGCTCGAACATCGAGGGGAACTCCCGGGAGGAGTTGATGTTGCCGGAGGCGGCCAGGCCGATGCCGCCGGTGATGGCAGCGGCGAGGTCGGTGATGATGTCGCCGAAGATGTTGTCGGTGACGATCACGTCGAAGCGGGCCGGATCGGTCGCGAGGAAGATCATCACCGCGTCGATGTGGAGGTAGTCCACGGTGACGTCGGGGAACTCCTCGGCGACCTGCTGGGTGATCCGCCACCACAGCGAGCCGGCGTTGACGAGCACGTTGGTCTTGTGGACCAGGGTCAGCTTCTTGCGCGGGCGGGCCTGGGCGCGGGCGAAGGCGTCGCGTACGACCCGCTCCACGCCGTAGGCGGTGTTGATCGAGGTCTCGGTGGCGACCTCGTGCGGGGTTCCGACCCGCATCGCGCCACCGTTGCCGACGTAGAGCCCCTCGGTGCCCTCGCGCACCACGACGAAGTCGATCTCGCCCTTGTCGAGCACGGCCGGAGACAGCGGGGAGGTCGCCCCCGGGAAGAGTCGCGACGGGCGCAGGTTGACGTAGTGGTCGAGCTCGAAGCGGAGCTTGAGCAGCAGCCCGCGCTCCAGGATGCCGGGAGGCAGGTTCGGGTCGTTCGGCTTGCCGCCGATCGCGCCGAGCAGGATCGCGTCCTGCTCCTTGATCTCGGCGAGAACGGACTCGGGAAGCACCTCACCAGTGGCGAGATAGCGCTCGGCGCCGAGGTCGTAGCGGGTCTGCTCGAACTTCACCGGAGAGGCGATCTCGAGCACCTTCAGCGCCTCGGCGGTCACCTCCGGTCCGATGCCGTCGCCGGGGATCACTGCGAGGTTGGTCGTAGACATACGGCGAGACTAGTTGTCGTCGGGCAGCTGGCCGCCGTTGTCCCGCAGGTCGAGCGCCTGCTGCACCGCGGCGATGGTGTTCTCGACGCTGTGCGGGTTGTCGGGGTCGTGGCTCGCCGGGCCCCACTCACGGCTCCACTTGTTGTGGTCGGCAGGGCTCTCGGGGTACATCGCGTACATGGGCTTCTTCCTTCACACTTCGGGTAATCAGAGGGTGTGGGAGAGAAGCCGGGGTCTTTAGAAGACGGAAGCCACCGCGACGAGGTGGCTTCTCCTGCGGTCGTTACCGCCGGGCCCCGTCGCGGCACTCGAGTACGAGAAAAATGCTCCGCATGGTGATCTGACGTTAACCCGGAAGACGCCTCGAGAGAGCAGATCTGGACGAATGGTCCGCCATCCGAGACACCCGTGCGCGCGCTCACACGCGTTATCGGGAAGACTGGCCTTGTGAGTGCACCCCCAGAGCTTCCGGACATCGTGACCCGCGCCTTCGACGTCTCCCGTCGCGCGGGCTATGTGTCGTTCTGCCGCAACGAGACCGGGCGGCTGCTGGCGACTCTGGCGGCCACCCGGAGCGGCACGATGGCGGAGTTCGGCACCGGGTGCGGAGTCGGCACCGCCTGGCTGCGAAGCGGCGTACGCGGCGAGGCCGCCCAGATCGTCTCCGCCGAGCTCGACGAGCACCTCGCCAAGGAGGCCGCCGAGATCTTCGCCGACGACGCGCAGGTCGAGGTCATCGCCGCCGACTGGGGCATCCTGCGCGACCGTGGCCCGTTCGCGCTGCTCTTCCTCGACGCCGAGACCCCCGGCGGGGTCTCCCCCGACCAGCTCTCCGACCTGGTCGAGGAGGGCGGCATCGTCGTCATCGACGACCTCATCCCCACCGACCTGTGGCCGCCGATCGTCTACGGCCGCGTCGACAGCCTGCGCGAGTCCTGGCTCACCGACGAGCGCTTCACCACCGTCGAGGTCATGGTCGCCGCCGACACCAGCGTGCTGCTCGCCACCAAGCGCTGAGCGGCTGCGCGTTCCTTCATCAAGGTATGCAGGTCAAGGCGCACATCCCATGCGGAGTTCCACACGGGATGTGCGCCTTCGGTTGCATCCCTTGACGGAGGACACCCCTCAGGCGAAGAGTTCCTCGGCCAGGTAGTGGCCTGACTTCGGCGCGCGCGGGACGGCGAAGATCGCCGACCCCACGTGGGCGATGTACTCGTTGAGCAGGTCGACGCGTCCGAGTTTGCGCTGCAGGTCCACGAAGGTCGCGGGGTCCTTCTGGAAGGCGATGAAGAAGAGACCGGCGTCGAGCTGGCCCAGCGAGTTGAGCCCGTCGGTGAAGTTGTAGCCGCGGCGCAGCATCTTCGCTCCCCCGTTGTTCTCCGAGGCGGCCAGGGCGACGTGGGAGGTCGGGTCGATGACGGGCTCCCCGTCGCGTACGGCCTTGAAGTCCGGGGTGTCGAACTCCTTCTTCCCGCCCAGCGGCGCACCTTCGGCCTTGTCCCGGCCGATGGTGAGGTGCTGGGTGTCGATGGTGGTGCCGTCCCAGACCTCGATGTCCATGTTGATCTTGCGGGTGACCAGGTAGCTGCCGCCCTGCATCCACGCCGGCTCGTCCGGGTCGGTGACCCAGACGAACTCGTCGAGCTCGTCCTCGGTCTTGATGTTGCGGGTCCCGTCCTTGAGGCCCATCAGGTTGCGCGGCGTCTTCTGACCCTTGCCGGCCGAGGCGCGACCGAAGCCGAGCACGGTCCAGCGGGTGGTGACCAGGCCGCGC
Organism: Nocardioides sp. NPDC023903; assembly: GCF_040639295.1. Taxonomy (NCBI): domain Bacteria; kingdom Bacillati; phylum Actinomycetota; class Actinomycetes; order Propionibacteriales; family Nocardioidaceae; genus Nocardioides; species Nocardioides sp. NPDC023903. Next base: position 10,703 of record NZ_JBEZZS010000018.1, read on the forward strand.
CCGATCCGGACCAGGTCGCGGATCGCGTGGTACGCCACCTGCGGATCGTCCGCGCACGCCTGCAGCGCCAGGTCGCCGCCGCACAGCTCGGGCTTGAGCTCGTCGGAGGGCAGCCGCGGGATCTCGGCGAGCAGCTTCGGGCCACGTCTGGCCAGCCCGAAGCGGTCGTCGAAGAGCCCGGGCCCGAGACCGAGGGTGACGGTCAGCGAGGCCGGCGAGAGGTCGTACGCCTCCCCCGTGTCCTGCGGCACCCCGTTGCTCCGCGAGGGCTCGACGGACCCGACCGGGTTGCCCTTCATCATCGTCGCCATGGCCGCCGACCAGCGCGCGAAGAGCACCTTCAGCTGCTCGGCCGTGGTGCCCTCGACGACGTCGAGGGACATGAAGACCAGGTGCCGCTGCGGAGGTGTGGCGATGCCGACCTGGTGGTCGCCGGTGTAGAAGTCGTAAGCCTTGCCGAGGTCGAGCCCGTCGGAGGCCGCCGCCTCGGCGGGCGAGGCGACGCGACCGCCGAGGAAGCCGACCGCCGCACCGGCCGCGGCGCCACCCCCGGCGCCGGCGATGAGCCGGCGCCGGGACAGGCCCTTGCCCTCGGTGGCCATCAGGCCGTCGCTGCCTTCTCCGCCAGGCGCCCGAGCACGTCCTGCAGCGACTGCACGGTCGCGGAGAGCTTCTTGCCGTCGGAGGCCTTCAGCTCGGCGGTGTAGGGCTGGTAGCCGCCCAGGGCCTCGGGGTCCTTGTAGCCCTCGAGGTCATCGGTCACCGCGGTGAACCGCTCGTCGATGGTCTTGACCAGCTCGGCGTCGACCTTCTCCAGGCCCGGCCGGAGGGCGGCGTACGCCTGCTGGGCACCCTCGACGTTGTTGGCGAAGTCGACGAGGTCGATGTGGCTGTAGGCCTCCTCCTCGCCGGTGATCTTGCCCGACTGGACCTCCTCGAGCAGCGCGGCGGCCCCGTTGGCGAGGTCCTCGGGCTTGAACTCCAGGGTCTTGCCCACCTCGGCGAGCTTGGTGACGTTGGTGACCAGGTCGGCGGCGTACTTCTTGGTCTGGTCGGTGATCTTCTTCGCCTCGAACAGGTCGCGCTCGACGGCGTGGAAGCCGCTCCAGCCGACCGCCTCGTCGAGGTTGGAGGCGCGCATGTCGATCAGATAGTCGAGGTTGCCCTTGTTGTCGGTCGGGTCGAAGCCCTCCATAACGAAGCCCTCGACGTCGGACTCGATCTTCTCGTAGAACGGGCGGGAGTCGGCGTACGCCTGCTGCGCGGCGGCGACGTCACCGGAGTCGACGGCCTCCTGCAGCTTCTGGACTCCGACGACCATGGCGTCGATCTGGGTGCGTACGTAGGTGGTGTAGTCCTCGGCCCCGGCGGCGAGCAGCTCGGCGGCGTCGCCGGTCGGCGCGGCCGCGGCCTCGCCGGTGACCTCGAAGGGGATCCGCTCCTCGGCGGCGCCCGGACAGTAGACCTCGTAGTCGCCACCGCCGAGGGTGAGCGTGAAGGACACCTCGGGCAGACCCGGGGCGAGGTTCTCCTTCTCACCGAGGATCTTCTGGCCATCCATCAGCTCGACCTCGGTGACGCCGGCCGCCGACTCGTTGACGACCGTGAAGGTCACCGGTCCGGCGGCGGCGGTGTCGGTGTCGAGCTCGCAGACGTCACCGTCGGAGCCGCTGACCAGCTTGACCGCGACCTGGCCGGCGCCCTTCTTCTTCGGGGCGGCCGAGTCGTCGGCGTCGCTGCCGCAGGCGGCCAGCCCGGTCAGGCACAGCGCGGTGAGTGCTGCAACGGAGATCGCCTTACGCGACATGGGTGGTTCCTTCCACTGATGACTCCTGGCTGCCTTCGCGGCCGGGGTCGTTGGCGGCGCGCGGTTCGGTGCCGCGGCCGGGCCTGCGCCGGGACTGCCACAGCAGCAGTCCGGCGAGGACGATGAGGGCGACCGGCACCCAGTGCTTCCACAGCAACCGGTCGTGGGCGACGTGGTCCGCGTCGGCGATCGTCGCGGACAGCTCCGTCGCGTACGTCTCCTCGACCTGCAGCGCGGCGCCGTCGACGGTGAAGGTGCGCGGCGAGGTCAGGCCGCCGCCTTCGATCGTGACCACGAGCTTGCCGGTGGTGCGTACGTCGACCAGACCCTCGTCACGGCTCAGCACCGTGTGACGGGTGGTGTCGGTCCAGCGGGCCTCGTAGGGGCCCGGGGCGGTGGCGAGATTGAGCCCGACCGGGACCCTGTTGCCGGTGTAGGTGAGCAGGTCCTGGGCGGTGAGGGTGGCCGGCAGGTCGCCGGAGCCCTCCCCGTGCCAGGCGGTGTCCGCGTTGCCGGTGTGGTCGCTTGGGTCGGCGAGCTCGATCTTCTCCTCGCCCACCGTCAGGGTCGCTCGGTCGCCGGCGACGGCCAACACTGCCGTACGTCCGTCGGCCAGCGGCGCCTCGCGGGGCACGTCGACGCTCGGCAGCGGCACGAGGACGAAGAGCGCGGCAGCGGCGGCCACGGCGGCGACTGCGCCGCCGATCCGCAGCCGTCGCGCGAGCGCGGTGCCCGGGCGCAGGCGGGCGGGCAGGAGCAGCATCGCGAGCATCGGCACCAGGTAGGCGATCCAGCCGAGCACCTCGATCACCCGCGGGTCGGCAGGGACGCCGAGGATCCCGGTGATCACCGCCGAGCGGACCGAGCCGTTCGGGATCAACCAGGACAGGTCGACGGTGGGGCCCTGGCCGACGGTCACCCAGCCCGCCTCGTGTCCGGTACGCAGCGCGAACATCACCAGCCCGGCCGCGACGAAGACCAGGAACACGCCGGTGACCTGGAAGAACATCCTCAGGTTGAGCCGCAGCCCGCCGGCGTAGATCCCCCAGCCGAGCCCGACGGCGATGGCCAGCCCGAGCAGCGCGCCGAGGATCGCGGCGGGCGCGCTGGTGGCGTTCTGGATCGTGGCGAGCAGGAAGACCGAGGTCTCGAAGCCTTCGCGCAGCACCGCCAGGAAGCCCATCAGCGCCATCGCGGTCATCGTGCCCGCGCCCAGCGCCGCGGCGGCCGCCTGCTCGAGGTCGCCCTTCAACGTGCGGGCGTGGGCGTGCATCCAGCGGATCATCCCGGTCACGAAGACGATCGCGATCACGCCGATCACGCACTCGAGCATCTCCTGCTGCCGCTGCGGCAGCGCCTGCTCGAGGAGCCGCAGCGCGACCCCGACGGCGATGCTCAGCCCGATGCCGGCGCCGACGCCCACCCACAGCCCCCGCAGCGGCGCGCGGTTGCGACGCAGGAAGGTGGCGATGATCGACACGATCAGCGCAGCCTCGAGCCCCTCGCGCAGGCCGATGACGAACGTTGGCAGCATTCCGGCAGCGTAACGTTAGGTAAGCCTCACCTTGTAGGCCGGGACCAGAACTTTGCTGTGGCGTACGTCTCGGGCCGACGGATCAGATCGCGCAGCCGTCGGGACCGCAGGCGTCGCCCTCGCCGACAAGCGTGAGCGCCGGCTTGGTCTCGGCGTGCACCTTCTCCAGGAGTTGGCTGAACAGGTCGGTCGGCTGGGCTCCGGAGACGCCGTACTTCCCCTCGACGACGTAGAACGGCACCCCGGTCGCGCCGTAGGCGCGGGCCTGATCGATGTCGACCTGCACGTCGCCGGCGAACTCGTCGCCCGCGAGCACCTCGTCCACGCGGGCGGCGTCGAGACCGACGCTCACCGCGGCCTGCTTCAGGACGGCGTGGTCGCCCATCGACTCACCGCGGGTGACGTACGCAGCGAGCAGCTCCTCCTTGAGCACCGCCTGCTTGCCCTCGGCCTTTGCCAGGTGGAGCAGCCGGTGGGCGTCGATGGTGCGCGCGTGCGGGGTGTCCTCGTGACGGAACTCGAGACCGGCCGCGGCGGCGGGCACGTTGGCCTGCTTCATCATCTCGCGGGCCTGGTCGACGGAGGCGCCGAACTTCTTCGCCAGGGCTTCGACCGTGGTCTCGACCGGAACCTGCGGTGCGCTCGGGTCGAGCTCGAAGGAGTGGTAGACGATCTCGACGTCGTCGCTGTGCTCGAACCGCTCCAGGGCCTCCTCGAGGTGGCGCTTGCCGATGTAGCACCAGGGACAGACGACATCGGACCAGACATCAATACGCATGCCCAGAGAACGTTTCGTCCGGTACGAAACATTCCGCAGCGGACCGATCTTCCCTGAGACGGTCTCAGGGGAGATCAGGGGAAGGTCCAGGCACCCGCCAGGGATCTGCCCGACGCGCCCGGGGGTCGCCTGGCACCAGGCTCGGAGCATGATCCAGATCGATGCCCTCTCCAAGAGGTACGGCAGGTTCACGGCCGTCGACAACGTGACCTTCACCGCCGAGCCCGGCCGGGTGACCGGCTTCCTCGGCCCCAACGGCGCCGGTAAGTCCACGACCATGCGCATCCTGGTCGGACTCACCGATCCGTCCTCCGGCAGTGCCCATCTGCTGGGCCGCCACTTCTCCCAGCTGCCCAACCCCGGTCGCGAGGTCGGCGTGCTGCTGGACGCCTCCGCCCAGCACGGCGGGCGGACCGGGCGCGAGATCCTCACCCTGGCGGCCCGCACGATGGGGCTGCCGAAGTCCAGCGTCGCCGAGACCCTCGACAGGGTCAGCCTGACCGAGGAGGAGGCCGGGCGTCGCGTACGCAACTACTCCCTCGGGATGCGGCAGCGGCTCGGCATCGCGACGGCCCTGATCGGCGACCCCGAGGTGCTGATCCTCGACGAGCCGGCCAACGGCCTCGACCCGGCCGGCATCCGCTGGATGCGGGACCTGCTGCGTGGCTTCGCCGACGAAGGCGGCACCGTGCTGCTCTCCTCGCATCTGCTGCACGAGATCGAGGTGATCGCCGACGACATCCTGGTCATCGGCAACGGCCGGATCGTGGCGCAGGGCACCAAGCAGGAGCTGCTCAACAGCGGCGAGACGTACGCCCGTTCCAGTGATCCCACCTCACTCGGCCGGGCGCTCCAGCGGGCCGGCCACACCGCCGAGATCACCACCGAGGGCGCCGTCCGCAGCGACGCCGACCTCACCACCGTAGGCCACATCGCCTTCGACACCGGGCTCGTGCTGACCGAGCTCCGCGCCGCCGACGGCGCCGGCCTGGAGGAAATGTTCCTCCAGCTCACCGCCGAGACCCAGCGCGACCACCTCCAGACCCCCGAAGGGCTGGATTCATCGAAAGGGAAGGCAGCATGACCACCACGACCCTCGCCCCTGAGCCGGCCACCCCGGCCGGGCGCAACCCCGAGACGGTACGCCGCCGCGAGCGGGCCGTGCCCGCCCCGATCCCCTTCGGCCGGATCGCCGGCATCGAGCTGCGCAAGATGTTCGACACCCGCTCGGGGTTCTGGCTGATGGCCAGCCTGGTCGTGCTCTCGCTGGCCGCGACCGTGGTGACGATCATCTTCGTCGACGCCGACAACCTCGACTACGAGGGCTTCGCCAGCGCCTGGGGCATGCCGATGTCGGTGGTCCTGCCGATGATCGCGGTGCTCGCGGTCACCAGCGAGTGGAGCGCCCGCAGCGCCCTGACCACCTTCACCCTGGTGCCCGCCCGTGGCCGCGTCATCGCCGCGAAGGCGCTGGTCACCGCCGTGGTGGGCGTCGTCGCCATCGCAGTCGCAGCGGCCGTCGGTGCGCTCGGCTACCTCGGCGTGGCAGCCGTCATGGACCTCGACCCGGTGTGGAACATCTCGTTCACCGAGCTCGCCCAGGTGACCCTGGCCAGCGAGATCGGCATGTTCATGGGCTTCATGCTCGGCACGCTCTTCCGCAGCTCGCCGGGCGCGATCGTGGCGTACTTCGTCTACGCCCTCGTCCTCCCGGGCGTCTCCTCGGCGCTCGCCTCGACCAACACCTGGTGGGCCGAGAACGCCACCTGGTTCGACCTCAACTGGGCGACGATGAACCTCTACTCCGAGATGACCGACAAGACGTGGGCACAGCTCGGCGTCGCGAGCGTGATCTGGCTCGTGGTCCCGATGCTCGTCGGCCTCCGCCTCGTGCTCAGGTCCGAGGTCAAGTAACCCGCCGAGTCGGCGCAAACTGACCATAAATCCAGCCGAGTCGGCGCGTTAGAACGCGCCGACTCGGCTTGGTTTTCGGTCAGTTTGTGCCGACTCGGCACCTCAGGGGTCAGCGGGCGGCTGAGCCTTCGGTGTAGTCGTCGTCCGACTGGCTCCACGAGAAGTGGGCGCGCAGGGCCTTGCCGGTGGCCTCGATCGGGTGACCGGCCTCCTCCTCGCGCAGCTTCTGGAACTCGGCCGCACCGTTGTCCTGGTCCGCGATGAAGCGGGCGGCGAAGGAGCCGTCCTGGATCTCGGCGAGCACCTGCTGCATGGTCTCCTTGACCTGCGGGCCGATGACGCGCGGGCCGGAGACGTAGTCGCCGTACTCAGCGGTGTCGGAGATCGACCAGCGCTGCTTGGCGATGCCGCCCTCCCACATCAGGTCCACGATGAGCTTGAGCTCGTGGAGCACCTCGAAGTAGGCGATCTCCGGCTGGTAGCCGGCCTCGGTCAGCGTCTCGAACCCGGCCTGGACCAGGTGGGACACGCCGCCGCAGAGCACGGCCTGCTCGCCGAAGAGGTCGGTCTCGGTCTCCTCGGTGAAGGTCGTCTTGATGACACCGGCGCGGGTGCCACCGATGCCCTTGGCGTACGACTTCGCGAGGTCCCACGCGGAGCCGGAGGCGTCCTGCTCCACGGCGATGATGTCCGGGATGCCGCGGCCGGCGACGTACTCGCGACGGACGGTGTGGCCCGGGGCCTTCGGGGCGACCAGGATCACGTCGACGCCCTCGGGCGCCTTGATGTAGCCGAAGCGCACGTTGAAGCCGTGGCCGAAGACGAGGGTCTTGCCGGCGGTCACGTGGGGCGCGAGCTCGTCGTTGTAGAGACCACGCTGGTGCTGGTCCGGGGCGAGGATGACGATCACGTCGGCCTCGGCGGCAGCGTCGGCCGGGCTGAGGACCTTGAGGCCCTCCTCCTCGGCCTTGGGGGTCGACTTCGAACCGGGCTGCAGGCCGATGCGCACGTCCACACCGGAGTCACGCAGGTTGAGCGCGTGGGCGTGGCCCTGGCTGCCGTAGCCGATGACGGCAACCTTCTTCGCCTGGATCAGCGCGAGGTCGGCGTCGTCGTCGTAGAAAATCTCAGCCACGAGGGCTTCTCCTTTAGTTGTGTTTGATGGGGTTCAGACCGCGGAAGGCGGAGCGGGCACAGCCACGGATCGCAGGCTGCGCTCGGAGATCGACCGGGAGCCGCGGCCCATGCCGACCATGCCGGACTGGGAGAGCTCACGAATGCCGAAGGGCTCGATGACCCGGAGGAAGTCGTTGAGCTTGCCGGTGTTGCCGGCCAGCTGGACGATGACGGTGTCGGTGGACACGTCGACGACCTTGGCCCGGAAGAGCTGGATGGTGTCGAGCACCTGGCTGCGGGTCTCCGTGGTGGCGGTGATCTTGACCAGCATGAGGGCGCGCTGGACGCGCGTCTCAGGCTCGAGCTCGACGATCTTGATCACCTCGACCAGCTTGTTGAGCTGCTTGGTGACCTGCTCGAGGGGGGTGTTCTCGAGATTGACCACGACCGTCATGCGGGAGAGCTCGTCGTGCTCGGTCGGGCCCACCGCGAGCGACTCGATGTTGAAGCCGCGGCGCGAGAAGAGCGCTGCCACGCGGGCCAGGACACCGGGCTTGTTCTCGACCAGGACGCTCAGCGTGTGCTTGCCGCCGGTCTTCACGGGCTGGATGCTCATCACAGGTCGTCCTCGTCGAACTCGGGCGCGAGGTCGCGCGCGTACTGGATCTCGTCGTTGGAGGAGCCGGCGGCGACCATCGGCCACACCATGGCGTCCTTGTTGACCCGGAAGTCGACGACGACGGGCATGTCGTTGATCTCCATGGCCTTCTCGATGGTGGCGTCGACGTCGTCGGCGGAGTCGCAGGCCAGGCCGACGCAGCCCATCGCCTCGGCCAGCTTGGGGAAGTCGGGGATGCGCTTGGGCTGGCCGTGGGACTGCAGGTTGGTGTTGGAGTAGCGCTCGCCGTAGAAGAGCGTCTGCCACTGGCGCACCATGCCGAGGTTGTCGTTGTTGATGATCGCGACCTTGATCGGGATGCCCTCGATCGCGCAGGTGGCCAGCTCCTGGTTGGTCATCTGGAAGCAGCCGTCGCCGTCGATCGACCACACCGTGGAGTCCGGGCAGCCGACCTTCGCACCCATCGCGGCCGGGACGGAGTAGCCCATCGTGCCGAGGCCACCGGAGTTGATCCAGGTGTTGGGGTGCTCGTAGCCGATGAACTGCGCGGCCCACATCTGGTGCTGGCCGACGCCGGCGGTGAAGATCGTCTCCTCGCCGGAGATCTTGCCGAGCCGCTCGATGACGTACTGCGGCGAGAGGCCGTCCGCAGGGAGGTCGTAGCCGAGCGGGTACGCCTTCTTGATCCCGGCCATGAACGCGACCCAGCCCTCGTAGTCGCCCTCCTTGCCGGCCTCCTTCTCGGCGGTGAGCACCGCGATCAGGTCGGTGAGGACCTCACGCACGTCGCCCACGATCGGGACGTCGGCGTAGCGGTTCTTGCCGATCTCGGCCGGGTCGATGTCGGCGTGGATCACCTTGGCGTTGGGGGCGAAGGAGTCCAGGTTTCCGGTGACGCGGTCGTCGAAGCGGGCACCGAGGCTGATGATCAGGTCCGACTTCTGCAGGCCGGCGACGGCGGGGACGGTGCCGTGCATGCCCGGCATGCCGAGGTGCTGCGGGTGGGAGTCGGGGAAGGCGCCGCGCGCCATCAGGGTGGTCACCACCGGGATCCCGGTGAGCGTGGCCAGCTGCAGGAGCTCACGGTGGGCGCCGGAGCGGATGGTGCCGCCACCGACGTACAGGACCGGCTTCTTGGCCTCCAGCATCAGGCGCGCCGCTTCGCGGATCTGCTTGGCGTGCGGCCTGGTCACCGGGCGGTAGCCCGGCAGGTGGAGCTCGGTCGGCCACCGGTAGGTGGTGGTGGCCTGCAACGCCGACTTGGTGACGTCGACGAGGACCGGACCCGGCCTCCCGGAGGAGGCGAGGTGGAAGGCCTCAGCGACCCGCAGCGGGATCTCCGCGGGGTCGGTGATGAGGAAGCTGTGCTTGGTGACCGGCATCGTGATGCCGCGGATGTCGGCCTCCTGGAAGGCGTCGGTGCCGATCATCGCCGCGCCGACCTGGCCGGTGATGGCCACCATCGGCACGGAGTCCATGTTGGCGTCGGCAAGAGGCGTGACCAGGTTGGTCGCCCCCGGGCCGCTGGTGGCCATGCAGACCCCGACCTTGCCGGTCGCGGCGGCGTAGCCCTGGGCCGCGTGGCCGGCGCCCTGCTCATGACGTACGAGGATGTGGCGGATCTTCGAGTCCATCAGCGGGTCGTACGCCGGAAGGATCGCTCCTCCCGGAATGCCGAAGATGTTCTCGGCCCCCGCTGCTTCCAGCGACTTGATCAGGCTCTGCGCGCCTGTCATCTGCTCGCTCATGTCCGCCGTCCTACTCATCAGAGCTGTCTACTCATGGATCTCGTGGTCTGTCGCTTGTGCAACAAAAAACCCTCCGGCCCGGCGGGCAACGGAGGGAGACGCGTCGTCTGGGGCCAGTGGCTCCTAGGCGACGCGCCTGATAAGTACGAGAATGCTGTTCAGCATGCCCACACGTTAACCCCATGTGTCGCGCCGTGTCACCCAACCCTATCGTGCGTCCCATGATTTGAGATCACCGTCCCAGTATCTGTCAGTCGTTCGGCTGGGGCGGATCTCAGGGTTCTCACCGAGGCGACCGGCCCGCGGCGGTGGATACGGTGGCCGGACAAGTGGATCTCGGGTCTGACTGCCCTGTGGAGGCAACGATGTCGACCGACGAGAAGCACAGATCCGGGTGGCTCCCGCCGCGCTGGTTCATCCGCGCCGCGTGGTGGTTCCACCGCCGGCTGTACGCCGCGGGCGGAGCCCGCTTCCTGCGCCGCCCACGCGAGGGCCGGGCCGGCATGCTCCGGCTGACCACTGTCGGACGCCGCACCGGACAGGAGCGTTCGGTCATCGTGTCCTACGTCCCCGACGGGTCCGGCTACGCGACGCTCGCCATGAACGGCTGGGCCGAGCCCGCGCCGGCGTGGTGGCTCAACCTGCAGGCTCACCCCGAGGCGCGCGTGGAGACGGTCGAGGGCGGCGTCGGCCCGGTGCGTGCGCGCGAGGCCGTCGGCGCCGAGCGCGACCGGCTCTGGGTGCTGCTCACAGCCGTGGACGACGGCTGGGGCGACCTCAACGACTATGCCGCTCGGCGCTCCCACCCGACGCCGGTCGTGGTCTTGGAGCCCAGCGAGCCCGCGTAGCGGACCCAGCTCAGGCCATCCCCAGCCGCTCGCGCAGGAAGGTCCAGGCGAAGGCGGAGAGGTGGGCCGACTGGGCGTTGTTGGCGGCGCCGCCGTGGCCACCCTCGATGTTCTCGTAGTAGGTGACGTCCTTGCCGGTCGCGGCCAGGAGCGCGGCCATCTTGCGGGCGTGGCCGGGGTGGACGCGGTCATCCTTGGTGGAGGTGGTGAGCAGGACGGGCGGGTAGGTCTTGGCGCCGTCGAGCAGGTGGTAGGGCGAGAACGTCTTGATGAACTCCCACTCCTCCGGCACGTCCGGGTCGCCGTACTCGGCCATCCAGCTCGCGCCGGCGAGAAGATGCGAGTAGCGCTTCATGTCCAGCAGCGGCACCTGGATCACGACCGCGCCGAAGAGCTCGGGGTAGAGGGTGAGCATGTTGCCGGTCAGCAGCCCGCCGTTGGAGCCGCCCTGGATCCCGAGGTGGCTCGCATCGGTCACGCCGGTCTCGACGAGGTGGCGGGCGACCGCGGCGAAGTCCTCGTACGCCTTGTGCCGGTTCTCCTTCAGCGCCGCCTGGTGCCAGGCCGGGCCGTACTCCCCTCCCCCGCGGATGTTGGCGACGACGTAGACACCGCCCTCGCTGAGCCAGGACCGGCCGACGCCGGCGGAGTAGCCGGGCGTCATCGGGATCTCGAAGCCGCCGTAGCCGTAGAGCAGCGTCGGCGCCGGCCGACCGTTGCCGGCAAGGGCGGCCTCGGAACCGACGATGAAGTAGGGGATCCGGGTGCCGTCCGCCGAGGTGGCGAAGCGCTGCTCGGCGCGAAGCCCGTCGGTGTCGAACCAGGCCGGCGCCGACTTGAGCGGCTCGATCGTCTCCGCCCCGATCTCGGTCAGCCCGTACGTCGCCGGGGTCAGGTAGCCGCTGGTGACGACCCAGACCTCGTCGGACTCGACCGCGTCGACGGCGCGGGTGCCGACCGCGGCCACCGGGTCCGTCGCGGGGAAGTCGGAGCGCGTCCACTCGCCGGAGGGCGACGGGGTTAGTACATGAAGCTGGTTCTTGACGTCTTCGAACACGTTGAGGACGAGGTGGTTGCGGGTCCAGGTCGCCCCGGCGAGGGAGGTCTTCGCGGTGGGCTCGAAGAGCACGGTGAGGTCGCGCTCCCCGGCCAGGAACCGCTCCGCGTCGGTCGCGAGCAGCGACCCGGCGGCGTACGTCGTTCCGGCGACGGTCCACTCCTCGCGGAGCTCGATGACCAGCCACTCGCGGTGGAAGCCGGCCTCGGCGGAGTCGGGGATGTCGAGCTTGGTGAGGGTCTGCTCGGGGGTGCCGGGGTCGGTGGCGACGTACGTCTCGGACTTGTAGAACGCGATCGATCGGCTGACCAGGTCGCGCTCGAAGCCGGGGGTGTGGATGTGGCGGGCAGAGATGTACATGTCCTCGTCGGTGCCCTCGTAGACCACCGCCGCGTCCTTGAACGCGGTGCCGCGACGCCACAGCTTCACGATGCGCGGGTAGCCGCTCGGCGTGAGCGATCCCGGACCGAAGTCGGTGAAGACGTAGACCGCGTCAGGGCCGCACCAGGAGAGTGCGCCCTTGGCGCCGCCCTGCTCGACGGCGCGGGTGAAGCCACCGTCCTCAGGTGCTACGAACGCCTTCTCGACCAGGTCGAACTCCCTGGTCACGTCGGCGTCCGAGCCGCCCGGGGAGAGGTCGACGAGCACCTTGCGCCACGGCTCGCCGGGCTCGGGCCGGAGCATCGAGGCGCCGTGCCAGACCCAGCTCTCGCCCTCCTCCTCGGCGAGCGCGTCGAGGTCGAGCAGGATCTCCCACTCGGGATCGTCGGTGCGGTAGGAATCCGGTGTGGTGCGTCGCCAGATGCCGCGCTCGTGGTCGGCGTCGCGCCAGAAGTTGTAGAGATGCTCACCGAGGCGCGAGACCTCGGGCACCCGGTCGTCGGAGTCGAGGACCTCGAGGATCTGCGCCTCGATCTTGGCGAAGACGGGATCGGCGCCGACGCTCGCGTGAGCCTCCTCGTTGCGGGCCCGGACCCATGCCAGCGCCTCGACCCCTTCGACCTCCTCCAACCAGCCGAACGGGTCCTCCCCGGCGGGGTCGAGCGGGGTCACGATCGTCAGCTCAGAGGTCATGCGGGAAGGCTACTTCGCGGTGCGCAAGTTGCAGCCGACAGGCACACTGGCCTCATGAGTGACGCGGAGGGGTCGTCGAAGGGGTTGCCGCGGCGAGCGGCGACACGGACGGCGAAGCTGGCCGCGCTGCCGATGGGATACGCCGGGCGCAAGGCGCTCGGGCTCGGGAAGCGGATCGGGGGCAAGCCCGCCGAGGCGGTGCTGGCCGATGTCCACCAGCGTACGGCTGACCAGCTGTTCCGCACCCTGGGCGAGCTCAAGGGTGGCGCGATGAAGTTCGGGCAGATGCTCTCGGTGATGGAGGCGGCGCTGCCGGAGTCGCAGGCGGCCCACTACCGCGCCCAGCTCACCCGGCTCCAGGACTCCGCTCCCCCGATGCCGACCGGGATCGTACGCGGGCTGCTGGCCCGCGACCTCGGCACTGACTGGTCCGAGCAGCTGGTCGAGCTGTCCGAGAAACCGGCCGCCTCGGCCTCGATCGGGCAGGTCCACCGGGGCCGGTGGGCCGACGGTCGCGAGGTCGCGGTGAAGGTGCAGTACCCGGGCGCCGACGAGGCGCTACGCGCCGACCTGCGCCAGATCGGCCGGGTCGCGGCGATCGGCAACGCGGTCGTACCCGGGATGGACGTCAAGGCACTGGTCGCCGAGCTGCAGGAGCGGGTCGTCGAGGAGCTCGACTACCCGAAGGAGGCCGAGGCCCAGCACGTCTTCGCCGAGGCGTACGCGTCCCATCCGCTCATCGACGTTCCCGATGTCGTCGCCGTAGGACCCTCGGTGCTCGTCACCGAGTGGGTGGAGTCGGAGGGCTCGATCGCGAAGGTGATCGCCGAGGGCACTCCCGAGGAGCGCGACCACTACGGCGAGCTGCTCGCCCGGTTCTGGTTCTCCGCGCCCGGGCTGACCGGGATGCTGCACGCCGACCCGCACCCCGGCAACTTCCGGGTCCTTCCCGACGGTCGCATGGCCGTGCTCGACTTCGGGCTCGCCGCACGGCTCCCGGAGCGGGGCTTCCCCGAGCCGATGGGGCGGCTGATCCGGATCGCCGCGACCGGCGACGCGGACGCACTGGTCGCAGGCCTGCGCGACGTGGGCTTCATCCGCGAGGGCATCAAGGTCGAGCCGCAGCACGTGCTCGACTACCTGGCGCCGTTCGTGACGCCGGCGCTGGAGGAGCGCTTCCGGTTCACCCGGGAGTGGATGCGCGAGGAGTTCAAGCGGATCAACGATCCCAAGGATCCCGCCTACACGGTCGGCCTCAAGCTCAACCTGCCGCCGTCCTACCTGCTCATCCACCGGGTCTGGCTCGGTGGCCTCGGCGTGCTGGCACAGCTCAACGCGGAGGCGCCGTTCCGGTCGATCCTCGAGGAGCATCTGCCCGGGTTCGCGGGCTGAGGATCCTCCGCGTCAGGGCAGCACCGTCTGCCCCACCGGGCCGGGGTTGTAGGCGATCTCCCAGCGCACGCCGTCGGGATCGGCGAAGTAGCCGGTGTAGCCGCCCCAGACCCGCTCCTCGGCGGCCGAGGCCTCCCGCCCGAGCGACCGGGCGAGCTCCAGAACACCGTCGACCTCCTCGCGGGTGGCGACGTTGTGGGCGAGGGTGAACGGCGCTACGCCGTCGGCGACGGCGATCTTGCCGACCTCCTCCTCGAACTCTCCCCGGTCCCACAGCGAGAGGATGACGTGCTCGCCGACGCTGATCATGAGCACGCCGTCGGCTTCCATCTCGGGGGTCCAGCCGAGGCCGTCGACATAGAACGACCGGCTCGCCGCCACATCGGCGACGGCCAGGGTGATGAAGCTGATGCGCTGGTCCATGGCAGCAACACTGCCACGGACCAGCGGGGGCGTCAGGCCTCCAATGTCAGGCTTCCTTGGGCCGGCCCGGCTTCTCTCGCAGGACGTCACGGCGAGCCCGGTACTCGTTCTCGTCGATCTCGCCCGCTGCGTACCTCTCGGCCAGCCTCGCCTCGCCCGCGCGCCGCGGCCCTTCAGCCACCCGCTTGCGGTTGAAGAGGACGACCGCGGTGATGATCGCCGCGATCACCAGGAACCACAGGATCGGGAAGATCGGCCAGAACGCGGGCGGCCCTCCCCCGTCGTGCCATGGTCCGTTCTCGCGCCACGGGCCCCAGTTGTCGCCGGTCACGGCGAGGGTGGCCACCGTCTCGTTGATGCTCATTGCTCGTGTCCAATCTGTTGGGCTTCTCGATGCCCCCAGACTGCTGCGCTCCAGCCACCGGCACATCGGCTCAGGAGCGGAGAACAGGTACGCAATCCCGCGTAGAGTAAAGAGGTCTAGTAAGGTACGCCTTACCTAATTACAGAAAGCGGGACGAGATGTTCATCGCACGGAAGGCGGCAGTGCCCGTCGCACTGATCGCGGTCGCGGCAGGCCTGGCGGCGTGTGGATCTGACGCCGAAGACTCCTCGAAGAGCGCGGGCGAGGGCTGGAAGCCCGTCACCGTGCAGCACGCCTTCGGCGAGACCGTCATCGAGGAGAAGCCCGAGCGGGTGGCCACCGTCGACTTCGCCAACCAGGAGGTCCCGCTCGCGCTCGGCATCGTGCCCGTGGGCATGTCGAAGATGACCTGGGGCGACGACGACGGCGACGGCGTCCAGCAGTGGACCGAGGACAAGCTCAAGGAGCTCGGCGCGGAGACGCCCGTGCTGTTCGACGAGACCGACGGCTACGACTTCGAGGCCGTCGCGGGCACAGATCCCGACGTCATCCTCGCCGGCTACTCGGGCCTGACCAAGGACGACTACAAGACCCTCAGTGAGATCGCCCCGGTGGTCGCCTACCCGGACGACCCGTGGGCGACCGAGTGGCGCGACTCCATCGTCCAGAACGCCAAGGGCCTCGGCATGGAGTCCGAGGGCAAGGACCTGGTCGAGGACCTCGAGAAGACCATCGCTGACGCCGCGGCAACGCGCCCCGAGCTCGAGGGCACGACCGGCATGTTCATGACCCACGTCGACCCGGCCGACCTGAGCGAGGTCAACTTCTACAGCGCCGCGGACACCCGGTCGAAGTACCTCACCGACATCGGCATGGAGATCGCACCGAGCATCGTCAAGGCCACGGGCGACAGCGCCGACTACTCCGGCTCGATCAGCGCCGAGCGGGCCGAGGAGCTCGCTGACGTCGACGTCATCATCACCTATGGCGGCCAGGAGCTCATCGACGCGCTCGAGGGTGACCCCGTGCTCTCCCAGCTGCCGGCCGTGAAGAACAAGGCGATCGTCACCCTCGACGGCGCCGAGGCCATGGGCACCGCGGCCAACCCGACCGCGCTGTCGGTGTCGGCTCTTGCGGAGGACTATGTCGGCCTGCTGGCCGACGCAGCTGCGTACACCACCAAGTGAGATGACGACGTCTCTGACCAACCGTCAGGGCTCCGCGCCCGCCGACCCCGCCGCCCAGCTGCGGGGCACCCGGCGGACGCGGAGCCTGGCGCTGCTCGTGCTCGCCGCCGCCGTGCTGGCGGCCTCGGCCACCTCCATCATCATGGGCTCGCGCGAGGTGTCCTGGGCCGACATCTGGGCCGGGATCTCCGGCCAGGCCGAGGGATTCGCGCAGGCCGCGGTCGCCAAGCGGGTGCCACGTACGGTGCTGGCCGCCGTCGCGGGGGCCGCGCTGGCGGTGTCGGGTCTGGTGCTGCAGGGCATCACCCGCAACCCCCTGGCAGACCCCGGCATCCTGGGGGTCAACACCGGCGCCTCGCTGGCCGTCGTCAGCGGCATCGCCTGGTTCGGCCTGGTCTCCCCGATCAGCTACATCTGGGTCGCCATCCTCGGCGCAGCCCTCGCATCAGCGTTCGTGTGGACGGTCGGATCACTGGGCCGAGGCGGCGCCACGCCGCTCAAGCTCACCCTCGCCGGCGCCGCCACCGCGGCCGCGCTGTCGTCGTTCGTCACCGCCGTCGTCCTGCCGCGACCCGACATCTCGGAGAACGTGGTGTCGTGGCAGGTCGGCGGCGTCGGCGGCGCCACCGACGACAAGCTGTGGCTGGTCGCGCCGTTCCTCCTCGTCGGCGCCCTGCTGTGCCTGTGGTGCGTACGCGGCCTCAACATGCTCGGCCTCGGCGACGACCTCGCCTCCGGCCTGGGCGAGCACGTGAACCGGACCAGGCTGCTGGCGGCCGCCGGGGCCGTCACGCTCGCCGGGGCCACCACCGCGATCACCGGCCCGATCGCGTTCGTCGGGCTGGTCGTACCGCACCTCGGCCGGCTCCTGATCGGGACCGACCACCGCTGGTTGCTGCCCTTCAGCGTGATGGGCGGCGCGGTGCTGCTGCTGGTCGCTGACGTCCTCGGACGCGTCGTCGCCCCGCCGACCGAGGTGGACGTCGGGATCATCACCGCGCTCGTCGGTGCGCCGGTCCTCATCGCGGTCGTGCGCCAGTCCAAGGTGCGTGAGCTGTGAGCCTCTTTCCGTACGTCATCGGGTCGGAGCCCGCTGCCGACGCGGACCTGCGCAAGGTCGTCGCGGCGCGCCGGAGCCGTGAGCGCAGGCGTCGCCAGCTGATCGCCCTCCTGGCCTCGCTCGTGGCTGCCGCCTACCTCGGCAGCCTGATGCTGGGGTCGACCACCTACGGAATCGCCGAGGTGGCCGGGGTCGTGTTCGGCGACGACGCCGGCGGTGCCGAGTTCATCGTCGGGCGGCTGCGGTTGCCCCGAGCCACCCTCGCGCTGCTGGTGGGGATCGCCTTCGGCTTGGCAGGCGTCACCTTCCAGACCCTGCTTCGCAATCCGCTCGCGAGCCCCGACGTCATCGGCGTCACCGAGGGCGCGAGCGCGGCTGCGGCCGTCGCCATCGTGAGCTTCTCGCTCGGCGGCCTCGTCGTCTCGTGGGTAGCGGTCGTGGCGGGAGTGGGCGTCGCGCTCACCATCTACCTGCTGGCCTATCGGCGCGGCACCGCTGCCGGCACACGCTTGATCCTCATCGGCATCGGCGTGGCCGCGATGATGCAGAGCGTCATCGCCTGGCAGCTCGAGCGCGCCACCAACTTCCAGCTCGCCGAGGCGCTGCGCTGGCTCACCGGCAGCCTCAACGGAGCACTGTGGCGCGACGTCCTCGTGGTCCTCACGGCGGTCGCCGTGCTGGGCAGCGCCGTGCTACTCCAGACCCGAGCCCTCGCTGCCGCACAGCTCGGCGACGACGCGGCCTCGGCGCTCGGCGTACGCATCGAACGCACGCGGCTGCTCACGATCGTCGCCGCGGTCGGACTCGTGTGCGTAGCGACGGCTGCGTCCGGACCGATCGCGTTCCTCGCTCTCCTGTCCGGGCCCATCGCCGCGCGGGTGGTCGGCTCCCGGGCCTCTCTCCTGGTTCCGGCGGCCCTGGTCGGCGCGCTGCTCACCCTCGTCGCCGACTTCGCGGGCCAGTACGCCTTCGGGACCCGGCTGCCGGTCGGCGTCGTCACCGGCATCCTCGGCGCCCCTTATCTCCTCTACCTCATCGTCCGTGTCAACCGAGTCGGAGGCACTCTGTGACCACCAACCAGCCCGCTGACCAGCCCGACGGCCCGCCGCGCCTGGAGATCGAGAAGCTGACTCTCGGCTACGGCGACCGGGAGGTCGTGCACGATCTGGATCTCGTCATCGCCCCGGGCGAGGTGACCGCCATCGTCGGTCCGAACGCGTGCGGCAAGTCGACGCTGCTTCGCTCGATGACGCGGCTGCTGCCGCCTCGGACCGGCCGCGTGCTCCTGGACGGCAAGGAGGTTCACGCAACGCCGGCCAAGCAGCTCGCCCGTCGGATGGGCCTGCTGCCGCAGTCGCCGATCGCACCGGAGGGGATCACCGTCGGCGAGCTGGTGGGCCGCGGCCGGCACCCGCACCGGCGAGTCATGGCTCGCTGGTCGGAGGCCGACGACCGTGCCGTGACCGCCGCGCTCCGCGCCACCGACACCGTCGACCTGATGGGTCGCACCGTCGACGAGCTGTCCGGTGGGCAGCGGCAACGGGTCTGGATCGCGATGGCGCTCGCGCAGGAGACCGAGGTGCTGCTGCTCGACGAGCCCACCACCTTCCTCGACATCAGCCACCAGGTCGAGGTGCTCGACCTGCTGACCGACCTCAACCGCGATGCCGGCACCACGATCGTGATGGTGCTGCACGATCTCAACCTCGCGGCACGCTACGCCGACCATCTGATCGCGCTGCACGACGGCCGCCTGCACTCCGCGGGCCGGCCTCATGAGGTCCTGGTGCCCGAGCTCGTGCGGGACGTCTTCGGGATGCGCAGCACGATCATCCAGGACCCGGTCTCGGACAAGCCGCTCATGCTGCCGATCGGGCGCCACCACGTCGTGGCGCTGGATGCGCAGTAGGCCGCCTACGACCCGAGCCGGCTGCGCTGGTGCCCCTGCTCGTCGAAGTTCACGGGGTCGAGCCAGCGCTCGTGGCGCTCCCGAACCTTTGGCCACTCCTCGGCGGTCACCGAGAACCAGTCGGTGTCCCGGTTGCGGCCCTTCACCACCATGTGGTTGCGGAACCGGCCCTCGTAGCTGAACCCGAGCCGCTCCGCGGCCCGCCGGGACGGTTCGTTGAGCGAGTCGAGCTTCCACTCGAAGCGTCGATAGCCCAGCGTGTCGAACGCGTGCCGCATGAGCAGATGGATCACCTCGGTCGCCGCCCTGGTGCGGGCCAGCGCGGACCCGAAGAGCACGCCGCCGACCTCGATGCTCCCGTTCGCCGGGTTGATCGCGTGGTAGCCCGCGACCCCGCTCGCCCTGCCCTCCCGCTCCCCCTCCTTCGGGACGAACGCGAACGGCACGACGTCGGGCGCGTCGACGAGCCCTGCCAAGTGCATCCACAGGTCCTGCAGCGAGGTCGGCATCGCGATCGGCCGGTAGGTCCACAGGTCGGCGTCGTCGGGGCCGCAGACCGCGGCGTAGAGGTCCGAGTACTGCGTCGATGAGAGCGGCGCGACCCGGACGTAGCTTCCCTCGAGGGTCACCGGCTCGGGCCAGGGCCGCGGCTTCCAGTCCTCGACGACGCTGCCCACGGGATAGGAGAAATCGGTCACGGCGGTCATTGTCTCCGACCGCCGTGACCGTTGCTCAGGAGGCTGCGATCAGGAGGTTGCCGCGTCCACGGTGGCGAGCGAGCGCCGGGCGCTGCCGAGGGCGAGCATCCCGACCAGGCAGCCCAGGAGCAGCATCCCGGCGAGGACCATCACCGACTCCACCGCGAACCTGTCCGCGAGCGGCCCGAAGACAATCATCGAGACCGGCATCGACACCGACATGACGATCCCGTAGAACCCGAACACCCGGCCCCGCATCGAGTCCTCGACCTGCTCCTGCAGGACCGTCGCGGCGGGCACCAGCAGCGTCTGGAAGAGGATGCAGATCACCAGGCCGGCCACCGAGAACACCCAGAAGTCGTCCGAGACACCCAGCCCGATGACGAGCACCCCGACACCGACCGAGGCGGCCACCATCAGCCGCACCCGGCGCTTCACCCTGGGCCCGAAGGTGGCCATCAGCGCGCCGCCGACGACCATCCCGACGCTCCAGAACAGCTCGTTGACGCTCAGCATCCAGACCTCGTCGCCGAAGCTGCGCGTGATCATCAGCGGGGTGAGGTGCGCCGGGGCGCCGGCCATGAACATGACGACCGCCACGAGCCCCATCACCCAGCGCACGGAGGGGTTCCCCTTGACGTACCGCACCCCGGCGAGGAGGTCACCGAAGTAGCTCACGGGCTCAGTCGAGCGGACCATCCGCGCCACCGGAACAAGAAGCAGCAGGAGTACGCCGGTCACAGCCGTCACCACGTCGATGAAGAAGACCGCGACGATGCCGGTGCTCGCGTAGACCGCGGCGGCCACCGCGGGCGCGAACAGCATCATCCCCGACTGGATCGTCTGCTGGGCGCCGTTGACCCGCATCAGGTGCTCGGCCGGGACGATCTGCGGGAGCATCGCATTGACTGCCGGCCCCTGGATCCCGGCCAGCGCAGAGCGGACCGCCATCGCGACGAAGATCATCCACAGGTCGCCGACGCCGCTCAGCATCAGCAGCGCGAGCACCAAGGTCGCCACCGCGATCGCCGAATCGGCCCCGATGATCAACAGCTTGCGCGAGTGCCGGTCGGCCCATACGCCGCCGAAGACCGACACGACCGCCTGCGGCAGCATCCCGGCCGCGACGCTCAGCGTCAGCACCGCGGCCGACCCGGTCTCGACGGTGAGGTGCCACATCACCGCGTACCCGACGATCATCGACCCCAACGACGACACCGTCTGGCCGCCTAGGAAGATCAGCAGATTCCGCTTCCATCGATCCGACATCGCAACCACTCCCGCATCAGGTGGGCCGCCGTGTCGGCCCCTCACCCATGCCACGAACGGCCACGGTCCGTTTCGACAGTCGCGAAGACGGCTACTCGGATGCCGGGTCGAAGTCGAACGCCGGGAGCCCGTCGAGACTCGCGAGGTTCTTCCGGCGCCGGTACTCGGCCGACCCCTCGACCCCCTTGCGCTCGAAGTACGCCGGGAGCAGGTCGCGCTCGCCGACGTACGACATCAGCGGGACGGCGAAGCCACAGGAGTCGGAGACCCGCTCGATGTCCACGACGACGACCGCGCGGGCACCGGGCAGTTCCGTGAAGCGGCCGGCCAGGTCGGCGTACTCCTCGTCGTAGCGGGTCACGACCCGGCCACGCCCGTGGAAGCGGACGATGTTCGGCGCCCCGTCGAAGGCGCAGAACATCACCGTGATCCGGCCGTTCTCACGCAGATGCGCGATCGTCTCGCTGCCGCTCCCGGTGCCGTCGACCCACGCGAAGGTGAGCTCGTCGAGCATCCCGAAGGTGCCCGGGATCCCCCGCGGCGACAGGTTGACGTGGCCCTCCTCGGAGAGCGCTGCGGTGGCTACGAAGAAGACGACCTGACGGTCGACGAACTCCCGCAGCCGCCCCTCGACGCGGGCATGAACCTTTCCCACGCCCGTCTACTCGGGCACGAGGCGGTAGGCGCCGTCGGAGGCGGAGGTGGCCATCGAGGCGTACGCCCGCAGCGCCGCGGAGACCTTCCGGTCCCGGTCGGCCGGGGTGTAGGGCTTGTCCCGCTTCTCCTGAGCCGCGCGACGCTGGCCGAGGACGATGTCGTCGACGTCGAGCGAGATCGAGCGGTTCGGGATGTCGATGGAGATCTGGTCGCCGTCCTCGATCAGGGCGATCAGGCCGCCGCCGGCAGCCTCCGGGGAGACATGGCCGATCGAGAGGCCGCTCGTGCCGCCGGAGAAGCGACCGTCGGTGATCAGCGCGCACTTCTGGCCCAGGCCACGGCCCTTGAGGAACGAGGTCGGGTAGAGCATCTCCTGCATGCCCGGCCCACCCTTCGGGCCCTCGTAGCGGATCACCACGACGTGGCCGGCCTCGACCTTCTTGGCGAGGATGCCGTCGACAGCGTCGTCCTGGGACTCGAAGACGATCGCGGTGCCGGTGAAGGTCAGGCAGTCGTCGGGAACGCCCGCGGTCTTCACGACGCAGCCGTCGGGGGCGATGTTGCCCGACAGGATCGCCAGCCCGCCGTCTTCAGAGTAGGCGTGCTCGAAGTCGCGGATGCAGCCCTCGGCGGCGTCGGTGTCCAGGCTCGCCCAGAGGTTCTCGGTGGAGAACGCCTCGGTCGTACGCACCCCGCCCGGGGCGGCGAGGAAGAGGTCGAGCGCCTCCTGGCTGGGGTTCTCGGCGCGGATGTCCCAGGTGCCCAGCCACTCCTCCATGGTGTCGGAGTGGATGGTGTGGACGTCCTCGTTGAGCGCGCCACCACGGCGCAGCTCGCCGAGCAGGGCGGGGATGCCGCCGGCGCGGTGGACGTCCTCCATGTGGTACTTCGGGCTGTTGGGGGCGACCTTGCTCAGGCACGGCACCCGGCGCGAGATCGCGTCGATGTCGTGGACGTTGAAGTCGAGCTCGGCCTCACGCGCGGCCGCGAGCAGGTGGAGCACGGTGTTGGTCGAGCCGCCCATGGCGACGTCGAGGGCGACCGCGTTCTCGAAGGCGCTGCGGTTGGCGATGTTCCGCGGCAGAACGGACTCGTCGCCCTCCTCGTAGTAGCGGCGGCACAGCTCGACGACCGTACGTCCGGCCTCCTCGAAGAGCGCGCGGCGCTTGGCGTGGGTGGCCAGGGTCGACCCGTTGCCGGGCAGGCTGAGGCCGATGGCCTCGGTGAGGCAGTTCATCGAGTTGGCGGTGAACATGCCGCTACAGGAGCCGCAGGTCGGACACGCGGAGCGCTCGACGGTGTCGAGCAGCTCGTCGCTGACCGCCTCGTTGACCGAGAGCACCATCGCGTCGACCAGGTCGAGCTTGTCGTGGACCAGGCCCTCGACGGCGACCGTCTTGCCGGCCTCCATCGGGCCGCCGGAGACGAAGACGACCGGGATGTTGAGGCGCAGGCTGGCCAGCAGCATGCCGGGGGTGATCTTGTCGCAGTTGGAGATGCACACGATCGCGTCGGCGCGGTGCGCCTCGACCATGTATTCGACCGCATCCGCGATCAGCTCACGGCTCGGCAGCGAGTACAGCATCCCGGCGTGGCCCATCGCGATGCCGTCGTCGACGGCGATCGTGTTGAACTCCTTGGCCACTCCCCCGGCCTCCTGGATCTTCTCGGCGACGATCTTGCCGAGGTCACGGAGGTGGACATGGCCGGGTACGAACTCGGTGAACGAGTTGGCGATCGCGATGATCGGCTTGCCGAAGTCGTCATCGGTCATGCCGGTCGCGCGCCACAGCGCGCGGGCACCCGCCATGTTGCGGCCCGAGGTCGAGGTTGCGGAGCGAAGAGTGGGCATGCCAGAAGGCTAGACCGGTTCGGGTGGATCGTTCGACCAGCGACGAACCGCGGACGTCAGGCGAGCCACGCAAGCATGATCCGGCCGGTGCGCACGAGCTGGGCCGGGTCGACGACGTCGGGTGTGTCGGCGGGTGAGTGGTAGGCGGCGTATGGAGTCGAACCGAGGCGCACGCCGGGCAGGCCCGCCCGTACGAAGGACCAGTGGTCGCTGGAACGGTTGGGGGTCTGGGAGCAGCCGGTGGTCGGCACCTTCGCACGCCTTGCCGCCGCTCGGAGGCTCGCCAGGGTGCGGTCGAGTCCTGGGCGTGCGCCGCACACCGGGACAGCCTCCCCTACGCCGACCCGGTCCAGTGAGACCATGCCGGCCAGCGTTCTGCGCTCGACGGGCGTGAGGGACGCAACATACGCGCGAGAGCCGTAGTGGTGGTCGCCGTCGGTCTCACCTCGCGGCTCCTCGGAGCCGAAGACGACCAACCGCACCGGCACCCTCGTCGACCGTCCTGCGGCCGTCTCGGCGATCGCCAGCAGCACGGCCACGCCGGACGCGTTGTCCTCCGCACCCGGTGCCTGCGGGACGGTGTCGAGGTGGGCACCGACCAGGAGCCACGGCTGCCCGGGGCGTACGTCTCCTCTGTCGGCGACCAGGTTGACCGACTCCCCCGCGCGGACCGGGATGCCCCACGAGACTCCGGCAGGCGTCTGGAACCGCTGTCGGTGCACCTGCCAGCCGAACCCTGCCAGCTGTCCCTCGACCCAGGCTGCGGCTCGATGGTAAGCGGGCGACGTCCCGGGTCTCGGGCCGATCTCACCCGCCAGATGGCGTACGGCGTCGGTCGCTGTCCCGACGCGGAGCTGCTCGGGTGTCAATGGCGGGGCGGCCTGGGTCTCGCTCGGGGTGGGCGAGGGCTTGGACGCGGTGGCCGGCGCTGTCGCGGTGGTTGTCGGAGAGGTCTCGGGGGTCGGTGACGCCTCACCGCACCCGGTGAGGACGAGGAGGGACCCGGCCGCGAACGCGATACGACGGATCATGGCCTCGCCTGCCCAAGGATCCGGGCCGCCTCACGACCGCCCACCACGCGTGGAGCAAACGTCTCGGGATCCATCCGGTAGGGCACGAGGTGCAGATCCTCCAGCGTGGCGCCGCGGAAGGTCGCCTCGAGAACGACGCCCTCCATCGTCTGGGACATGAAGTCCATGTCGAAGACGAAGTTTCCGAGCGAGTGGATGACCGGTACGCCGCCGACCCGCTCGAGCGGCTGGACCCAGTGGGGGTGGCCGCCGGCGACAAGATCCGCCCCTGCAGCGACGAGACGGCGGGCGACACGGCGCTGAACTGCCTCGGGGCGATGGGTGTACTGCGTACCCCAGTGCGGCAGCACCACCACGACGTCGGCAACCTTCTCGGCGGCTCGGACCTCCCGCTCGACCCGGCGCAGGTCGGCATCGACGAGAGGACCCGTACGTGGCGGCATCCGCACCGAGAAGGCGCCCGGGTCGCTCCTCGTCGCCCGAGGCGTCTCGCCGATCGCGTTGAACCCCAGGAACGCGAAGGTGATCCCGGCTCTCTCTACCACGGCCGGCCGGGCAGCCACGTCGAGATCCCGCCCGGCCCCGAACGGCACGATCCCCGCCCCCGATAACGCCTCGACCGTCTCCGTCAACGCCCGGTCGCCGAAATCACCTGTGTGGTTGTTCGCCAACGAGATCGCATCGAAACCAGCCTCCCGCAGAGGCCGCAGCACCTCCGGCCCAGCACCGAAGGAATCCCCACCCTGAGTCGGGCTCCCTGCTTTCGACAACGTCGACTCGAGATTGCCTACGGTGATGTCAGCGCCCGCCAAGCGAGCCTGCATCGGAGCCAGCGCCGCCGTCGCATCGGGCACCCCGCGGGTCAGCATCAGATCCCCGACGACGGTCAACCGCACTCGCGGCTCGGCAGCAATAGTGGGCGCCGGAACCGAGGAGGACGCGGGAGGGGCCCGCGTCGTTGCGGACCCGACTGGTGTGCCGGCGCCACAGGCGGACAGCGCGCATACGAGCACGGCGGTGAGCCAGTGGCATCCCATACCTCCAGCATGCCCCCAGACCAAGGATCCCGTGCAGCCTCGACCGACCGCATCGAGGACGGCAACACGCTACGGATCCGTGCGCCTCAGTTCTTCGCGGCCCTGACGACCATCACGTCGGGGATGTCGCGGAGGATCTCGCGCCAGGTCTCGCCGGCGTCGGCGGAGGCCCAGACCGAGCCGTTGCGAGCACCGAAGTAGACCCCGGCCGTCTCGTGGTCGTCGGCGCACATCGCGTCGCGCATGACGCCCACGTAGAAGTGGTCGGGCAGGCCCTTGTCGAGCGCCTCCCAGTGGTCGCCAGCGTCGCGCGAGCGCCACACGATCGGCTTGGCCTCCGGTGGGTAGCGGGACTCGCCGGCGCCGATCGGGAAGGTGAAGATCGTGTCGGGCTCCTTCGGGTGGACGACCATCGCGAAGCCGAAGTCGGTGGGCAGGCCGTCGGCGATCGACTTCCAGGAGCCCCCTTCGTCGTCGGAGCGGTAGACGCCGCCGTGGTTCTGCAGGTAGAGCCGCTCGGGACGGGCTGAGTGGCGGGCGACCTTGTGGACGCACTGGCCGAACTCGGGGTACTGCTGCCCCTCGGGCAGGAAGACCGCGATGATGCCGTTGTTGCGCGCCTCCCAGGTCTCCCCTCCGTCGCGGGTCTGGTAGACGCCGCCGGTCGAGATCGCCGCGGTCACCGAGTCCGGGTCGGTGGGGTGCGGCAGGATCGTGTGGAACGCCTGCCCGCCGAAGCCCTCGTTCCACTCGGTGCGGTGCGGGTGGTCCCACAGCCCACGCACCAGCGAGAAGCTGGCTCCGCCGTCGGTCGACCGGAAGATCGCGCCGGGCTCGACACCGGCCCAGATCGTGCCTTCCGGCAGCCCTGGCTGGAGCTGCCAGATCCGGGCCAGGCTCGCGTCGACGTCGTCGGGGAACGACATCGAGGTCTCGGTCCAGGTCTCGCCGCCGTCAGCCGAGGCGCGCACCAGCGCACCCAGCCACAGCGAGGAGCATCCGGCAAGGACTCGCCCGGTTCCGGGCTCGATCATGGCGGAGTAGATCTCCTCCATGTCATGGTGCGGACCGGTGAAGTCCCAGTCCTGCCGGGCGTCGTCAGAGCGCCCTATCCACAGACCCTTGCGGGTCCCGACAAGCAGCTGCGTACCCATGCCTTCCAGCATCCACCCGCCCGCCGTCTGTGGCCAGGAGATTTCGGCGAAAGAACGGTGAGGGAAAACACCAGCCCCAGCGGGGCCTGATTCTTCGGCCTGGGCCGCCCAGCCCCTAGCCTGAAGTCATGACCAGACCTGTTGCCTGGGAGACGTTCACCGCGATCCTCTTCGACCTGGACGGCGTGATCACGCCGACCGCTGTCGTGCACATGCGTGCGTGGGAGGAGATGTTCAACGCCTACCTGCAGGAGAAGACCCCGGGGGCGCCGGCCTACACCGACCAGGACTACTTCGCCTACGTCGACGGCAAGCCGCGCTATGACGGCGTCCGTGACTTCCTCGCCTCCCGCGACATCCGGCTTCCCGAGGGCACCCCGGACGACGCGCCGGAGCTCGAGACCGTCTGCGGTCTCGGCAACCGGAAGAACAACGCCTTCAACATGGTGCTCGAGCGGGACGGCGTCGAGGCCTACCCCGGATCGGTGCAATTCCTGGATTACCTGACCGCCCTCGACGTCCGGCTCGGCGTCGTGTCCTCGTCGGTCAACGCCCCGACCGTGCTCAAGGCGGCCGGGCTGCTGGACCGTTTCGAGACGGTCGTGTCGGGCGCCGTCGCAGATGAGCAGGGTCTTCCCGGCAAGCCTGCACCGGACACGTTTGTCTACGCCGGTAAGGTCCTCGGAGCCACCCCGAGCGAGGCCGTCGTGCTCGAGGACGCCGTCTCCGGGGTGCGCGCCGGCAAGGCAGGAGATTTCGCGCTCGTCGTCGGGGTGGACCGTGGCGCCGGCCACGACACCCTCACGGCCGCCGGCGCCAGTCTCGTCGTATCCGACCTTGCTGAACTCATTCCAGACCCTGCTCGAGGAGCACAGCAGTGAAGACCAACGTCGGCCCGAACCCGATGGACCGGGCCCGTTACCCCATCGACCCGTGGCGGCTGGTGGAGACCAGCTACTCCCCCGACGACCTCGGCCTGACCGAGACGCTCTTCAGCGTCGCCAACGGCTATCTCGGCATGCGCGGCACCCCCGAGGAGGGGCGCCCGACCTACGCGCACGGCACCTTCATCAACGGGTTCCACGAGACCTGGCCGATCCGCCATGCCGAGAACGCCTACGGCTTCGCCAAGACCGGCCAGACCATCGTCAACGCCCCCGACTCCAAGATCATGAAGATCTACGTCGACGACGAGCCGCTGACCTTCGGCACCTCCGACCTGGAGGAGTACGAGCGGGTGCTCGACTTCCGCGAGGGTGTGCTGCGCCGGCACCTGGTGTGGCGTACGCCCTCGGGCAAGCGGGTTTCGATCAAGTCGACCCGGATGGTGTCGATGACGCAGCGGCACCTCTCGATCCAGACCCTCGAGATCACGATGCTGAGCGGCGCGGCGCCGATCGTGGTCTCGTCCCAGCTGCTCAACAGGCAGGACGGCAAGGACGAGTACCACGTGCCGTCGGCGGCGCTGGGCGAGGGCATGGACCCCCGCAAGGCCTCCGCCTTCGACACCCGCGTCCTGCTCCCGCAGATGTCGGTCGCCGACGAGGAGCAGATGACCCTCGGCTACCGCTGCGCCAACTCGGGGATGACGATCGCGGTCAGCGCCGCCCACCAGATCGACACGCCGGACCCGGTCGAGACCGTCGTCCGCGCCGAGGACGACCTGGCCAAGACGGTCTTCCGGGTCGACGCAACCGAGGGCAGCACGCTGCGGTTGCAGAAGACCGTGGCGTACCACACCTCCCGCGGGGTGCCGGTGCGCGAGCTGGCCGACCGCTGCGGACGTACGCTCGACCGGGCGATCCGCCTGGGCGTCGGTCACTTCGAGCGTGACCAGCGCAACTGGTACGACGACTTCTGGTCCGCCGCCGACGTCGAGATCTCCGCCGCCACGGAGGACAGCGTCGAGGACATCGCCGCGGCCCAGCAGGCGATCCGGTTCAACCTGTTCTCGCTGGCCCAGGCGACCGCCCGCACCGACGGGCTCGGCGTCCCCGCGAAGGGGGTCACCGGCTCCGGCTACGAGGGGCACTACTTCTGGGACACGGAGTGCTACGTCGTCCCGTTCCTCTGCTACACCCAGCCCGAGGTCGCCCGCAACGTGATGCACGCCCGCTCGGTGATGCTCCCCGCGGCCCGGCAGCGGGCGCTGGAGATGGCCGCGAAGGGGGCGCTGTTCGCCTGGCGCACCATCAATGGTCAGGAGGCATCGGCCTACTACGCGGCCGGCACCGCGCAGGTGCACATCGATGCCGACATCGCCTTCGCGCTGATGAAGTACGTCTACGCGACCGGTGACATCGGCTATCTCATCCGCGAGGGCGTCGACATCCTGGTCGAGACCTCACGGATGTGGGCCGACCTCGGCTTCTGGCGCCACAACGGCGAGCCGTCCTTCCACATCCACGGCGTGACCGGGCCGGACGAGTACACCACGGTGGTCAACAACAACCTGTTCACCAACGTGATGGCCCGCTACAACCTGGAGAAGGCCGTCGAGACCATCGAGATGCTCCGGGCGGACTACCCGCGCGAGTATGCGCAGGTCATGGGCCGGCTCGACATCTCTCCCGACGAGGTCGAGGAGTGGGGTCGCTGCGCCGCGGCGATGCACATCCCCTACGAGGAGGGGCTCGGCATCCACCCGCAGGACGACAACTTCCTCGACCGCGAGGTGTGGGACCTGCCCAACACCCCCGACGACGTACGTCCCCTGCTGCTGCACTACCACCCGCTGGTGATCTACCGGTTCCAGGTGCTCAAGCAGACCGACGTGGTGCTCGCCCTCTTCCAGCAGGGCAACCGGTTCACCCCTGAGCAGAAGCGGGCCGACTTCGAGTACTACGACCCGATCACCACCGGCGACTCGACGCTGTCGGCGGTCGTGCAGTCGATCGTGGCGGCCGAGGTGGGCTACCAGGACGACGCACTGCGCTACTTCTATGACGCGCTCTACGTCGACCTCCACAACATGCACGGCAACACGGTCGACGGGATGCACATCGCCTCCACCGGGGGCGTGTGGGGCGGGCTCGCGTTCGGCTTCGGCGGGATGCGCGACTACGACGGCAAGCTCTCCTTCGACCCGCGCCTTCCCGTTCAGTGGGGCTCGCTGATCTTCCGGGTCCAGTGGCACTCGACCCGGATGCAGGTCGCGCTGACCAGCGACCAGATCGTGTTCACCGTCGTGGACACCCCGGGCGAGGAGTTCGACATCCCGATCAGCGTCCGTGGGAAGGAGTTCGTGGTCTCGAAGGGCTCGCCGGTCATCGTGCCGCTCGACGACCAGGGCCCGCGGATCGGCACCCACATCGACGAGGAGCCGCACGGCGGCATCCGCCCCGACGGATCGCGGATCACCGCCACGGTGCCTCCGCCGATCCCGCCGGAGCTCTACGAGCAGGACCACGTCGAGCACGCGATGGTCCCGCAGGAGTCGCGGCGTGGGTCCGAGCGGCTCGCGGAGGAGGCCAACAAGGCCATCAACCTGTCCAACATCTCGCAGACGGACTCGGCGCAGTAGCGGGTCTTTACGTGGTCCTAGACTGACCGGGTGGTCACAGCTTCCTCCTCTCTCCGGGCGAGGCTGGCCCACCCGGTCGTCCTGGTTCTGATCGGGATCGCGTCGGTGCAGGTCGGCGCGACCTTCGCCAAGTCGCTCTTCGACGAGGTCACCCCGACGGCCATGGTGTGGCTGCGGCTGACGCTGTCCGCGCTGATCCTGCTGGCGATCACCCGGCCCCGGGTCCGCGGCCTATCCCGCCGCGACTGGCTCGTCGTGGTCGCCTTCGGCGCCTCGCTCGGACTGATGAACTGGGCCATCTACCAGTCCTTCGCCCGGCTCCCGATCGGGATCGCGGTCACCATCGAGTTCATCGGCCCGCTCACGATCGCGCTGGTCACCTCGCGGCGGGCCCGCGACCTGGTCTGGGTCGCGCTGGCGGCCGCGGGGGTGGTCCTGCTCGGTCTCGAGCCCGGGCGGATCTCGATCGTGGGCGTGCTCTTCGCGCTGCTCGCGGGGGCCTGCTGGGCTGCGTACATCGTGCTGTCGAAGGCGACCGGAGCGCGGTGGGAGGGGCTCGACGGGCTCGCCCTGGCCTCCACGGTCGCGGCGGTGGCGCTGACGCCTGCGGCGATGGCGTACGCCGACGGGCTGGGCTCTCCGCACGTGTGGCTGGTCGGGCTGATCGTGGGCCTGATGTCGTCGGTGATCCCGTACTCCCTCGATCTCGTCGCCCTGCGTTCGATCAAGTCGGGGCTCTACGCGATCCTGATGTCGCTGGAGCCGGCCGCCGGCGCTCTGGCCGCGATCCTGATCCTCCACGAGGGTCTCTCGGTCCTGCAGTGGCTGGCGATCGCCTGTGTCGTCGTCGCCTCCGCGGGGGCGACGCGCACCGGGAAGCCCGAGCACCACGTGCCGGCCGAGTCGACCCCGGTGTAGTGGGGCGTTTCACACAAGCGACATCCGCACGTCACTGACTCCGAACGTTGAGGTCACTACAGTTCGGTGACAACTCCCCCTCCGCCGCCCGGTCCGCCGCCTGTCTTTGGAGTTGCTCCGTTGTCGACCATCACCGCACCCGTACACACCGCTGCCGTCGCCCAGGTGGCCGCCCTCCTCGCCGCTCGCACCGCGGGGCGAATGGTCGGCCCGTTCCTACGACCGATCCAGCTGCTGCTCGCCTGGCCGGTGGCCTCCCACCTCGCCGCCCGGCACAACGCCAAGGCCGCCGAGGAGGTCCTCCTGCTGCGGCGTGCCGAGCGCGAGGATGTGCAGCACTATCTCCAGCTGCTCGCTTCGGAGAGAATGTCTGCATGACTGTTCCGCGGGCGATGGCCGAGTCGACCGTCGTGTTCCGGGATGTGCTCTCCGACGACGGCACGCTGATCCGCGCCTGGACCAACGACCCCGAGGGCGTGATCGACGGGCCGACGGTGCTGCTGTGCAACGGCCTCGGCACCAGCCCGTGGAACTGGCCGGCACTGCTGCACACCTCGTGCGGCGTACGCGTCGTCTCCTGGCAGCACCGCGGCACCTCCGGCTCGGCGCGGCCGAAGGACCCGGAGCAGACCACCTCGAGGCACTTCGCCGAGGACGCGCTGTCGGTGATGGACGCCTTCGCGCTCTCCCGGCCGGTCGTGATGGGCTGGTCGATCGGCGTCAACACCGCGTTCGAGCTGGCTGCGGACCATCCCGAGCGGGTCTCCGGCGTCTTCGGTGTCGCCGGCGTGCCCGGTGACACGTTCAAGTCGATGCTGGGACCGCTGCCGCTGCCCGCCCCGGCGGCCGCGATCGTGACTCGGACCGCCTCGAGGGTGCTGTGCCGCACCGGCTCCCTGATCACTCCACTGGCGGCGCGCCTCGATCTCGGCCCGCGGGCGATCGAGGTGTTCTCCAAGGCCGGCCTGATCGGCAAGGTCCCCGATCCCGAGCTCGCCGCGGCGGCGCTGGCCGAGTTCCTGACCACCCCGGTCGAGTGGTACTTCCACCTCGCGCTGCGTACCTCCCAGCGCCGCTCGGTCTCGCTGCGCCGGATCAAGGTGCCGGTCGTGCTGGTCGCGGGCACCCGGGACCTCATCGCCGGTGCGCGCCACATGTCGCGGGTCGCAGCCGGGGTCAAGAACGGCACCTTCATCGAGCTCGACGGCACCCACTTCGTACAGATGGAGCAGCCCGACCGCGTTCACCAGCTGCTGCTCGGCTTTCTCGCCCGGGTCTCCGAGCACCAGCGCGTCTAGGGCGCCGAGACGACGCCTGTGACTGTGGCCCGGCGGGCGACGCGGCGCAGGGTGGCGAGGACGGCGGGGCCGAGGAGGGCGATGGCGACCGCGGTGGTGATCGCGCGCACGGTGTCCCAGCTGCTGGTCGAGGTGACCAGGGTGTAGCGCAGGAACGTCGCCAGGTTCTCGCCGAACGCGGCGCCGGGTTCGTAGGAGAGGTTGCCGCTCGCGCCGGGCACCGTGACGCCGGTGAGCAGCGGCCAGCCCTGCAGGTTGAGGAGGAGCCCGTAGGCGTACGAGGCGAAGATCCCGTACGCCGCCAGCAGGCCGATCTCCCGGCGGCCGCTCGCGCGCGGCAGGAGCCCGGCTCCCATCGCCACCCAGGCGGCGCCGAGCATCTGGTAGGGCAGCCACGGTCCGACGCCTGCGGTGACGAGCGCGGCGACGAACAGGCTGGTGCAGCCGAGGACGAAGCCGAAGGCCGGGCCGAAGACCCGGCCGCCGAGGATGAGCATGAAGAAGACCAGCTCCACCCCGCCGGTGCCGGCGGAGACGGCGCGCAGGATGGCCTCGATCGCGCTGAGCACGCCGAGGACCGCGATCATCCGGGTGTCGATCCCGCCCGTGGAGAGCTCGCTCAGCAGCACCACGATCATCAGCGGCAGCAGCGCCAGGAAGATGAACGGCGGCTGCACCCGCTCGTAGCCGTGGAGCAGCAGCGGCCAGCCGAACATCATCAGGCCGGCCACGGAGATGATCGCGAGCAGGACCGCCGTGCGGGGCGAGAACCTGATCATGCCTCCCCCACCGCCTCGACGATCTCGCGCACGTTCAACCAGCCCGGGCCGAACACCTTGCTCACCTGGGGCGCGAACGCGGGTGACTCGGCCGTGACGCTGCGTACGTCACCGGCGGAGACCACCTCGCCGTCGGCGAGCACCACCACGTCGTCGGCGGCCTCGGCGACGAACTCGACGTCGTGGGTCGCCACCAGGACGGCCTTGCCGGCCTCGGTGAGCTCGCGAAGGATCTCGGACAGGGCGTGCTTGGCGGCGTAGTCGAGGCCGCGGGTCGGCTCATCGAGGAGCACGACCGGCGGGTCGGCGCTCAGGATCAGAGCGAGCGCCAGGGCGAGGCGCTGACCCTCGGAGAGGTCACGAGGGTGCTGGCCGTCGGGGATGCCGGGGACGAGGCTGTCCAGGATCTCGCGGGTCCGCGGGCCACCCGCGTCGCACTCCTCGGCCACCGTCTCGAGGTAGAGCAGATCGGCCGCGGTCTGCGGCAGCAGCCCGACGAGCTCGCGTCGCTCTTCGGGGTCGAGGGTCGCCGGATCCTTGCCGTCCACGTCCACCGACCCGGCCAGCCGCTTCTGGGTCCCCTGCAGCGTCCACAGCAGCGTCGACTTGCCCGATCCGTTCCGTCCCATCAGCGCCGTCACCCGCCCCGCGGGCAGCTCGATCGAGACGTCGTGCAGGACCGGCGTACGTCCTCGGGTGACGGTAAGGCCCGAACTTGTCAGGCACTTCATGGACTTGTCGGGTGTTTCAGTGCCCGTCAACCCCAAGGATACCCGGTCGACCGGGTATCCCTGGCCCCGCGCCCGCCGCCTCGCATCCCGCACCGTGAGCGGCAGGGGGGACCAACCGACCTCGCGGCCGAGCTCGACGAGCGGCGGGACGATGGGTGAGGTCTCCAGGACGTCGGCGGGGTCACCGACGGCGACGGAGCCGTCGCCGACGAGGAGCGCGATGCGGTCGGCGAACGGTACGACCCGCTCGAGCCGGTGCTCGGCGAGGACGACGGAGGTGCCGAGGTCGTGCACCAGCCGGGTGATGGTGGCGAGCACGTCCTCGGCGGCGGTGGGATCGAGGGCGGAGGTGGGCTCGTCGAGCACGACGACCCGCGGGTGGGTGGTGAGCACCGAGCCGATCGCGACGCGCTGCTGCTGCCCTCCCGAGAGCGTACGCAGCGACCGCTGCCGCAGCTCGGCGATGCCGAGCAGGTCGAGGGTCTCCTCCACCCGGCGCCGCATGGTCGCCGGCGGCAGGCCGAGCTGCTCCATCCCGTAGGCGAGCTCCTCCTCGACCGTGTCCGTGACGAATCCGGCCACCGGGTCCTGCCCGACGTACCCGATGATCCCGGCGCGCTCGCGCGGCGGCGTACGAACGATCGAGGCGCCGTCCAGCAGCACGTCACCGTCGAGCACGCCGCCGGAGAAGCGCGGCACCAGGCCGGCGAGCACGCCGAGCAGCGTCGACTTCCCCGAGCCGGTCGGACCGGAGACGAGGAGCAGCTCGCCCTCCTCGATCGTGAGATCGACGTCCTTGAGCACGTGCTCAGAGGAGTCGGGCGGGGTGAAGGTGATGCCTCGCAGCTCGATCATGCGACTGCCTCCTCGTGAACGAGCGATGATGCCGGTAGCGGGGCGGCGACGGCCGGGACCAGCCCGACGAGCACACCTAGCATTGCGGTCAGCGTGACTTCCGGGACGGTGCTCACTCCCGGATAGGCGACCGGGACCTGATAGCGGGCGACCCACCAGCCCACGGCGACGACCACGATCCCGCTCAGCGCCACCACGACCTCTGGCCAGCGCCACCGGTCGGGCCGGTAGACGGTCCGCGTCACCCGACGGCCGGCGAGTGCCAGCCCTCCGGCGGCGGTGCCGACGCCCAGGCTCAGCATGGTGGCGGCCAGCCAGCCGGGCGTGGTGCCGTCCAGCACCGCGTAGACGCCGGCGCAGAGCCCGACGAGGGAGACCAGCATCAGCACCGAGGTGATCCGCCTGGTGGCGACCGGAACGCCGGCCGTACGTCCGTAGCCGCGGGTGTCCATCCCCGCCGCCAGCGCCATCGACCGCTCCAGGGCGTCCTCGAGCACCGGCACCAGAAAGCGGCGCAGGCGCCTGACGTTTCCGGTCGCACCGGCACGCAGCCGTTGCGCCGCGCGCACCCGCTGCACCGACTCGGCCAGCTGCGGCAGCACCGTCACGGCGACCACGACCGCGGTGCCGATCTCGTAGAGCGCCGGCGGCAGCGAGCGCAGCAGCCGCTTCGGGTTCGCCAGAGCATTGGCCGCACCGACGCAGATCACGATGACGCCCAGCCGCAACCCGTCGTAGAGGCCGGCCAGCAGCGCCTCGCGGGTGAGCGGCCCGAGCAGCCTGATCCCCAGCACCCACTCCGGGAGCGGGATCTCGGGCAGGTCGATGAGAACGTGGCCCGGCACCGCACCCAGGAGCACCCGGAAGAGCACCCGGGTCACGACGATGAACACCGCGAGGCCGACGTAGAGCCGGAACGCCTTCGCCCACGGTTGGTCGCCTCGGCGCGCGGCGACCACGACCGACACCACCCCCACCAGGAGCAGGAGCAGCAACGGGTTTGTGGTGAAGGAGGCGTACGCAGCCAGGCCGATCGCCCACACCCACCAGGCGACGGGGTGCAGATCGCGGGGCAGGTGCGCGACCGCGGCCGTACGGAACAGGGTGCTCATCGCCGGCGCCACCACACGGCACCGGCGACGGTGAAGAGTGCGAGGATCCCCGCGGGCGCGACCCAGGCGGGCAGATGCTCGGGGGCCGAATCTTTCGATTCTTCCGGAAATAACTCCGGCGACGGGCTTGAGGGCGCCCCCACAGCATCCCCAAGCTCCGTCGCCGGAGCGGTAACGACATCGTCGTCTATCCACGTGAACGCAACACCCTGCCCGGAGGTCACGCTGATTTCGGTAACATTTCTGGAGGCATAGCTCCAGGCCGCCGAATCGTCGGTGATCCACAGCGACCAGTACGCGTCGGCAGGCGGCATCTGGGCGCAACCCGCCGCCTTCGGGCGCTCATCGACGCGGCATACGACGCTGGGCATCGAGGTCACATAGGTGAGCGGATGTCCCGCCTTCTCGAAGAGATCGGCGCCGGTGTCGCCCTCCTCGGGCTGGACACAGGTGACCTCAGGCTCGCCACCCAACGCGTTGGGCTCGACGACGACGGTGACGCCGTCGCACGTCTCGGCGGCAGACGATGCGGCGACCGGGACGAGGACGGGTGCGGTGGCCCCGGCGAGGATCGCGAGGGCCACCAACGAGGACCGCAGGATCAGCACGAGCTCTTCGCGGTCGCGTCCTTGGGCAGGAAGACCAGCGACGGCAGCGCCTGAGCGGCGGCGAGGCGGTACATCCCCTCGGACTCCTTGGTCAGGCCCTTGGTGTTGCCCTCGGTCAGCGCGGCGTCGTCATAGGCCACCGCGCCGGCGTCGTCGCCACAGGTCACGACGTGGTCAGCAACCCAGGCTGCCGCCTTCTCCGCGGCAGCGGTCTCACCCGCGCGACCGAACGCCCACCCGGCCAGGCCGGTGGTGTTGGAGTTGGCGATGTTGCCGGTGGCGGCCTTGAACGACCCGTCCTTCGCCTGGGTCTCCTTCAGCCACTCGACACCGGCCTCGACGGCCTTCTCCGCCTCCGGGGACGCAACCCCGGACAGGGCGATCAGCGCAAACGCCGTGGCGTCGGCGTCCGGGACGGCCTTCGGGTCGGCGTCGCAGGTCTGGTCAGCAGCGGCGGGGTCGGCCGTGAAGGTGACCCGGAACCACCCCTCCTCGCACTGCTGCCCGGCCAGGAACTCCGTCGCGGCGGCGGCTTCCTTGCTCTCGGCGTTGTTCAGGGCCCACACGGCGTACGACTGTCCGATGGTGTTGGAGTAGTCGGCCGCCTTCTTGTTCTTGGGGTCGAGCTCGTCGGCGATGCGGCCGTTCTCGGCGACCGTGCCCTCGAGCTGCTTCAGCAGACCGGGGTCGGAGGCGTCGACGTTCTGCTGGAGGACCAGCGCCTTCGCAGTGGCCCCTGCCGAGGTGACCGTGCCGAACCCGGGCGAGGTGTAGGCCTTCTTGTTCTCCATCACGGCCGTGGCGATCGTCGAGATCTCCTCGTCGTAGCCACCGACCTCTGCAAGCGCGATCCCGATGTCGGCGCTGAGCCCGAAGTCGTCGGTGCCGTACTGCGCGTTGCGGGCCACGCCCTCCGGCGCCTGGGCCACGAGCCAGTCGGCCACCGAGGTGGACACCTTGGCGTCGTAGGTGGGCTTCTCCCCCTCCTCGACGGCTTTCTCGCCACAGCCGGCGAGCGAGGTGAGGGCGAGGGCGGCGGCGATGCCACCGAGGACGGTCTTCTTCATGGTTCCTTCCGCGCTGTTCGTCGGGAAGGCCCAGGGCCGACCCGCTGCTTTCCACGACAGCGTCAGGTCAGTACGCGTCCGTCGGCAGGTGCTCCGGCTCGCTCAGGACACTCGGTGCCTGGGCCTACGGTTGCGGGTCAGCGCCGGGATTCGACCGGCTTCCCCCACCACGGCGTGTGTTGATTGAGGCGCCCATCCTATGCCGGGCGAGCCGTGCTTGCGGGATCGCCACCGAGCAGTCACTCTGTCCCCATGCGCCACAGGATTCTCGGCCTTGTCGCAGCATCGATCTCGGCCACCCTTCTCGCCCTCTCCCCGACCACGACGGCCGGCGCCGAGGAGGCACGGACGTCGGTCACGTACGCCGATCTGGTCGCCATGTTCGGCGAGAAGGTCGGCGACCGGAGCACCGTCGAGACCGGACTGCCGAGCCTCAACCGCGCGATGGCCGACGCCGGGATCACCACCGCCTACCGGCAGGCCGCCTATCTGACCACGCTCGCCAACGAGAGCTCCTTCCACCACGACGCCAAGGGCCGCGACAAGCGGAAGTTCACCGGCCGCGGCTACATCCAGCTGACCGGCGAGGCCAACTACACCGACGCCGGGACCTACTTCGACATCGACCTGCGCCGCCGCCCCGAGCTCGCCCGGTCGCTGGACTACAGCGCCCCGATCTCGCGGTGGTACTGGACCGTCGCCCGTGACATCAACCCGCTCGCCGACGCTCTAGACATGGGCAAGGTCAACGCGGCGATCGGCTACCCCTCCAACAAGAAGGAGGACGCCGAGCGCTGCCGCGACTTCAAGGCCGCGCTCGAGCATCTCCACGGGTCGGTGCCCAAGGGCGTCAGATGCGCCCGCCCGGCCTCCGCGCAGACCCGGTAGAGGACGTACGTCATTTCTTGGTGCGCTTGTCGCTGACCGCGATCGCCGAGGTGCCCTCGTCCTTGAGCTCGAAGAGGTCGATCGCCTTGATGAGCTTGGTCCAGGTGGCGTACCCGTAGTTGCGCGGGTCCTCGGAGGACTGGTTGCGGATGCGGGAGACCACGGTGCCGACCAGGGCCCAGCCGTCGTCGTCGGCGGCCGCGGCGATGGAGTTGCGCAGCAGCTGGATCAGCCGGGCGTTGCGCTTCAGCGCCTGCCCGTTGGTCGCCGATGACGACTGCTTGCGAGTACGCGTGGCCCCGGGCTCGGCGTCGACCTCGGTCTCCTCCTCGGAGCTCCCGAGCTTCTCCACCACGGTGAACCGGGTGCAGGCGCTCTTGAACGGCGCCGGCGTCTTCTCCCGGCCATAGCCGTAGACCGCGCGGCCCTTCTCCCGCAGGTAGTGCACCAGCGGCGTGAAGTCGGAGTCGGAGGAGACCAGCGCGAACGCGTCCGGGATCGCCGCGTGCAGCAGCTCGACGGCGTCGATCGCGAGCGCCATGTCGGAGGCGTTCTTGTGGGCGGTCAGGTCGAACTGCTGCATCGGCCTGATCGCGGCGTCGTGCAGCTCCTCGATCCAGCCCTTGAGCTCGGACTTGGTCCAGTTGCCGTACGCCCGCCGGATCGTCACCTCGCCGTACTCGGCCAGGTCGTTCAAGATCTCGTCGATCTTCGAGGCAGGCGCGTTGTCGGCGTCGATGAGCAGTGCGATGCGGAAGGGCTCGGTCACGGTCACGCCGGACAGTCTGCCAGTGCACCCCATCGCCGAGTCGGCTCATCCTGACCAAAACCAACGCCGAGTCGGCGCGTCATGACGCGCCGACTCGGCGGGGTTTGTTGTCAGGACGAGCCGACTCGGCGTGGGTTAGGAGAGCTTCTCCAGGATCAGCTCGCGGACGCGCATGGCGTCGGCCTTGCCGCCGGTCGCCTTCATGACCGCGCCGATGAGCGCACCGGCCGCGGCCTGGTTGCCGCCGCGGATCTTCTCGGCGACCGCGGGCTGGGCGTCGATGGCTTCGTCGACAGCTGCGCCGAGCGCGCCGTCGTCGGAGACCACGGCGAGCCCGCGGGAGTCGATGATCTCGGAAACCGTGCCCTCACCGGCGAGAAGACCCTCGAAGACCTGACGGGCCAGCTTGTCGGTCAGCGTCTTGGCGTCGACCAGCTTCTGCACCTCGGCGACCTGCACCGGGGTGACACCGAGCTCGGCGAGCTCGACGCCACGGTCGTTGGCGCTGCGGGACAGCTCGGCCATCCACCACTTGCGGGCCGCCTGTGCGGAGGCTCCTTCGGCGACCGTCGCCTCGATCAGCGACAGCGCGCCGGCGGCCCAGACGTCACGCATCTCCAGGTCGGAGTAGCCCCACTCGACCTGCAGGCGAGCCCGCTTGTCAGCAGTACGCTCCGGCAGGCTCGCGCGCAGCTCCTCGACCCACTCGCGCGACGGCGCGACCGGGACGAGGTCGGGCTCGGGGAAGTAGCGGTAGTCGTCGGCGTCCGACTTCGGCCGGCCGGCCGAGGTGGTGCCGGTGTCCTCGTGGAAGTGGCGGGTCTCCTGGAAGATCGCCTCCCCCGCGTCGAGGATCCCGGCGTGGCGCGACATCTCGAAGCGTACGGCCCGCTCGACCGAGCGCAGCGAGTTGACGTTCTTCGTCTCGGTGCGGGTGCCGAGCTCGCCGGAGCCCTTCGGGGACAGCGACAGGTTGACGTCGCAGCGCATCGAGCCCTGGTCCATGCGTACGTCGGAGACGCCCAGACCCAGCAGGATCTCGCGCAGCGCGGCGACGTAGGCCTTCGCCACCAGCGGCGCCTTGGCGCCGGTGCCGAGGATCGGGCGGGTGACGATCTCGATCAGCGGGATGCCGGCGCGGTTGTAGTCGACCAGCGAGTAGTCGGCGCCGTGGATGCGGCCGGTCGCACCACCGATGTGGGTGGTCTTGCCGGTGTCCTCCTCCATGTGGGCGCGCTCGATGTCGACCCGGAAGATCTCCCCCTCGACCTCGACGTCGAGGTAGCCGTCGTAGACGATCGGCTCGTCGTACTGGGAGGTCTGGAAGTTCTTCGGCATGTCCGGGTAGAAGTAGTTCTTCCGGGCGAACCGGCACCACTCCGCGATCGAGCCGTTGAGCGCGAGACCGATCCGGATCGCGCTCTCCACGGCCTTGGCGTTAACGACC
Organism: Nocardioides sp. NPDC023903; assembly: GCF_040639295.1. NCBI lineage: Bacteria > Bacillati > Actinomycetota > Actinomycetes > Propionibacteriales > Nocardioidaceae > Nocardioides > Nocardioides sp. NPDC023903. Next base: position 51,226 of record NZ_JBEZZS010000018.1, read on the forward strand.
GGCATCGAGCCGGGCAGGCCGAGGCAGGTCGGGCAGACCTGGGAGTTGGGCTCGCCACCGAACGTCGCAGGGCAGCCGCAGAACATCTTGGTGTTGGTGTTGAGCTCGACGTGCACCTCGAGCCCGAAGGCCGGGTCGTAGCGCTCCAGCACCTCGTCGAAACCGACAAGACCCAAAGAATCAGGCACAGCGGTCATCGGGCCACCTCCAGCTTGTCGATCGAGAGCACCGGGCCGATGGCGCCCTCGAGCGCGGCACCGACGCGGTAGAGACGGGCGTCCTCCAGGACGGGCGCCAGGAGCTGTACGCCGACGGGCAGCCCGTCCACGTCGGAGACCCCGGCCGGGATGGAGATGCCGGGCGTGCCGGCCAGGTTGGCCGGGATGGTGGCCAGGTCCTGCATGTACATGGCCAGCGGGTCGTCGAGCTTGGCGCCCAGCGGGAACGCGGTCGACGGGGAGGTCGGCGAGACCAGCACGTCGACCTGCTCGAAGGCCTTCTTGAAGTCCTCGATGATCAGCGTGCGGATCTTCTGCGCCTGACCGTAGTAGGCGTCGTAGTAGCCGCTGCTGAGCGCGTAGGTGCCGAGGATGATGCGGCGCTTGACCTCGTCGCCGAACCCGGCGTCACGCGACGCCTTCATGACGTCCTCGGCGCTCGGGTCGCCGTCGGGGGTGACCCGTAGGCCGTAACGCATCGCGTCGAACTTGGCCAGGTTGGAGGAGCACTCCGCCGGCAGGATCAGGTAGTAGGCCGCCATCGCGTGCTCGAAGCTCGGCGTGGAGACCTCGACGACGTCGGCACCCAGCTTGGTGAGCAGGTCGACCGACTCGTTGAACTTGCGCATCACGTCGGGCGCCCAACCCTCGCCGGCCAGCTCCTTGATGACGCCGACCTTGAGACCCTTGAGGTCACCGGTCGCGCCGGCACGGGCCGCGTCGACGAGCCCGGTCACCGGGGTGGTCGTGGAGGTCGAGTCGAGCGGGTCGTGGCCGCCGATGAGCTCGTGCAGCAGGGCGCTGTCGAGGACCGTGCGGGTCACCGGACCGACCTGGTCCAGCGAGTTCGCCAGGGCGACCAGGCCGTAGCGGGAGACGGACCCATAGGTCGGCTTCACGCCGACGGTGCCGGTGACGGCACCCGGCTGGCGGATCGAGCCACCGGTGTCGGTGCCGAGCGCCAGCGGCGCCTCGAAAGCGGCGACGGCCGCGGCCGAACCACCACCGGAGCCGCCGGGGATCCGGTCGAGCTTCCACGGGTTCTTCGTCGGGCCGTATGCGGAGTGCTCGGTGGAGGAGCCCATCGCGAACTCGTCCATGTTGGTCTTGCCCAGGATCGGCAGACCGGCTGCCTTGATCTTCTTGACCACGGTCGCGTCGTAGGGCGGGACCCAGCCCTCGAGGATCTTCGAGCCGCAGGTCGTCGGCAGGCCGGTGGTGGTCAGCACGTCCTTGACCGCGATCGGTACGCCGTCGAGAGCATGCAGCGCGTCACCGTTGGCCCGGCGCGCGTCGGAGGCGGCGGCCTGGGTCAGTGCGCCCTCGGCGTCGATGTGCAGGAAAGCGTGGACGTCGCCGTCGACCGCGGCGATCCGGTCGAGGTGGGCCTGGGTCAGCTCGACCGAGGTGGTCTCACCGGCGGCGAGGGAGTCGGCCAGCTCGGCGGCCGACTTCAGGATCAGGTCGCTCACTGCTCGTCCCCCAGGATCCGCGGCACCGAGAATCGCTGCTCCTCGACGCTCGGCGCGCCGGAGAGCGCCTGCTCCGGCGTCAGACCGGGCACGACGACGTCCTCACGGAAGACGTTGGTCATCGGAAGCGGGTGGGAGGTGGCAGGCACGTCGTCGCCGGCAAGCCCCTGGATCGAGGCGACGGACTCGAGGATCACCTGAAGCTGCGGGGCAAGGTGATCGAGCTCGGCGTCGCTGAGGTCGATGCGGGCGAGGTCGGCCAGGTGCGCGACCTCGTCGCGGGTGATTTCTGGCATGCGCACATCCTAGGTGTCAGCGGCCCCAACTCTCACGTCGGTAAGCCGTGGCAGTTGCCACGCCATAATGTTAGTGACTAACATTATGGCGTGGTCACTTCCAAGACGCTCCGAACCAGGGCACGCATCCTCGATGTCGCCCTGGATCTGTTCGAGCGCCAGGGGTACGACGCGACGACTGTGAGCCAGATCGCCGAGACGGCCGGCATCACGCAGATGACCTTCTTTCGGCACTTCCCCACCAAGGACGCGGTGCTGGTCACCGATCCGTACGACCCGCTCATCGCCGAGGCGGTCGGGGCGCAGCCGCTCGGGCTACCACCGCTCCATCGGGTTCGAGGTGGCTTCCTCAGCGCCCTCGCCGGGATCGCCGAGGTCGAGGACGCCACGGCCCGTCGGCGCGTCGCGATCGTCGCTCGTCACCCGAGCCTGCGTGCGGCCGTCGCCGCGTCCACCCAGGGCACTCAGGACGCGATCGTCGACAGGCTGACCGCTGATGGCGCTCCGCGCCTCGACGCCGTCATCGCGACCGCGGCCGTTCTCGGCGCGGTGACGGCAGCACTGATGTCGTGGGCAGACCCCGACAGCGTCGCCCTCGACAACGACGCGTCGCTCGAGGAGCTCGTACGTCACGCCCTCGACCAGCTCACGCCGGCGACCGGTGAACGACCATGACCGCGCTACGCCTCGACTCCGTCAGGCACTCCTTCCCGGCCCACCGGTCGCCGTGGGCCAGGCACCGCCCGGGCGCGGCACGCCTGGCACTGGACGACCTCTCCCTCCACGTGGATCACGGCGAGGTGGCCGCAATGATCGGCCTCAACGGCGCAGGCAAGACGACCGCGCTGCGCGCGCTCGCCGGCAGGCTCCGCCCCGACTCCGGCACCGCGGAGATCCTCGGTCATGACGCTGCAGACTTGCCCCGGAGCGTCGCGGCACGGTTCGGGCACGTGGTCGATGCACCACTCGTCTTCGCGGATCTCACCGTGACGGAGAACCTTCGAGCCGCTGCGCGCCTGCACGGTTGTCACGCCGACCGGGTGGAGGAGCTGGCCACCGCCGTCAGGAATCGACTCGGCCTGGATGCGTGGGCGGACGTCCGCGCACGCGCTCTCTCCCAGGGCAACAGACAGCGTCTCGGCATCGGGGGCGCCACGATCCACACACCGCGCGCTCTGGTGCTCGACGAGCCCACCAGCGCCCTCGACCCGCGTGGGGTGGTGATCGTGCGGGCGCTGGTGCGGGACCTGGCGGCACAGGGCGCGGCCGTCCTGGTCAGCAGCCACCATCTCGACGAGGTGTCCCGGATCGCCGACCGCATCGTGGCCGTCCACGCCGGCCGAGTGGTCGACACCTTCGACCCCAGAGGCTCCGATCTCGAGTCGCGCTTCTTCGCGAGCGTGCTAGCAGCCGAGGAGCCCCGAGCCTCCACCAGAGGAGAAGCATGATTCCCGGTCTACGAGCAGCCCTCCAGGTCGAGGCACTGTTGCTGCGCCGGTCGGTGGTCCTCCGGATCGCCGTACCCGTGCTGGTCGTGCTCGTCCCGTGCGCCAGCTTCGGGGCCGTGGCCCTGGCGCGCTCCGACTACGGAGTCGGCGCCACCGCGGCGAAGCTGGCCCCGTACGCCACCGGCGACCCGGGCACCACCGTGATGGTGGCGCTCGCCCAGATCCTCAGCGTCGCGGTGCTCACCGCCGGCGGGTTCGCGACGGCATGGGCGTTCGGGCAGCCCTTCGCCGACGGCACCGCAGGTGCGTCCTTCGGGCTGACGGTGCCACGCACCACGATCGCGCTGGCCCGCTGCCTGGTGATCCTCGCGAGCCTGGCGGCGGTCGTGCTCGCCGCGACGCTCGTCGGGCTCGCCCTCGCCGCGCTGGCGGGCGCGACCCTCGCGACGGGGCCACCGAACACCCAGTCCGGACTCGGACGGACGACATTCACCGCTTTCACCGCCGGGATGCTCGGCATCGGACTGGCCCTTCCGTTCGCCTGGGTCGCGACGGTCACCCGAAGCGCCTTCGGCACCGTCGGCGTACTGATCGCCGTCATCGCCGCCACGCAGGTGATCGTCCTGCTGGGCGCCGGCTCCTGGTTCCCCTACGCGGCCTCGTCGCTGTGGACCGGCATGGGCGGACCGGAAGCAGCCGCGGCCGTCGGCCTGCCGCAGCTGGCTCTGACCGCTGCCGTCGGCCCGGTCGCGGTGGTGGCCGTCGTGCACGCCTGGCAGCGCCTCACCGACGTGTAGTCGCCTAGGACGTCTTGTTCTGGCCACCACCGTTGGACGGCTTGCCTGTCGGCCTGCCTCCGGTGCTGGGCCGCGTGGACGGAGCCTGGGTCGGGTCGGCGGCCTGGGTGGGATCGGTGGCCGGGGTGGGCTCGGCGGCCTGAGTCGGCCGGTCGCTGGGCGTGGTGGTGGCCTGGCTCGGCGTCTCTCCCGGTGTCGGGGAGGGGTCGTCGGTCGACGCAGGAGCCGGACTCGGCGAAGGCACCGGCTCGTCCTTGGCGTCGCGAGCCTTCTTCTCCAGCGCCCCATGGACGTCGCCGACCTCGGGTACGTCCGGGCTGCCCACCGGCGCCGCGAGCGCGACGAGTCCGGCGAGCATCACCGCGGAGAAGGCCAGCACCAGTCCCCCGCGCCGAGCAGCAGGAGCGGCGGCGGCGCTCCATGCCCAGATCCGCTCGCGACGGCGTCGCAGGTCGGCCGGCAGGTCGCTGTGGATCGCCGCCCAGCTGTTGATGGGGGCCAGCGCGTATCCGATCCCCTGGAAGCCGAGCAGCGCCGCGATGGCGAGACCGGTCGCCCCACCGCTCACGCCGACCAGGACCGCCATGACCAGACAGACCGCCGCGGCGAAGGTCTCCACCCGGTTGCCCCGCACCACGTCCCGCACCCGCGGCTGCCCCTTGATCTTCGGCGTACGCAGGAACGTGCCCTCACGCGAGACCAGCCCGAGCCAGGAGGCACGTGCGACGGTGACCCCGAGCGCCAGCCACAGCCCGAAGGCACCGAGCGCGTCGCGCCAGGAGGCCCCGCTGCGCAGGCGGACCAGTGCGATCGAGCGGGCAGCGCCGAAGAGCACGAGCGCGACGGCGGCGAACAGGAGGAGCCCGGAGAGGCGGCGTACGACCAGTCCCTCACCCAGCATCAGGTCGAGCGCGCCCGAGATCAGGAAGAAGGTGAACAGGGCGCCGGCGAGGTCGCCGAACCACTGCAGCCCGCCGACGAGGTAGGCCCAGCGCTGCGACAGGGTCATCTGGTTCTCCTCGGTCCGACGTCCGGGGAGCAGCGAGCGCCAGTGCATGCGCAGGATCTGGATGCCGCCGAAGCACCACCGGAACCGCTGCTTCTTGAGCGTCTCGAAGGTCAGCGGCATCACGCCGTGGCCGTAGGAACGGTCGACGTGCATGCCGTTGTAGCCCATCTTCAGCAGGCGCAGCGACAGCTCGGCGTCCTCGGTGATGCACCACTCGTCCCAGCCGCCGGACCGGATCAGGGCCGAGGCCCGGATCAGTCCCATGGTGCCGCCGAAGATGGCGCCGTTGCGCTCGTTGCGAGACACCTGGCTGACGTCGAAGAAGTAGCCGTAGGAGTGGTAGAGCCGGCGGAAGTACGCCGAGACGTCCCAGTCCCGGTAGTCCTGCGGCGTCTGCACGAAGGCCACCGACTCGTCGCTGAACAGCGGGGCGTTGTGAGCCAGGAAGTCAGGGGCGACGTGGTAGTCGGCGTCGACGATCCCGACGACCTCGGTGCGCGGGTTCATCCGGGTCAGCGCGTAGTTGAGCGCCCCGGACTTGAACCCCGGCCAGTTGGCCAGGTGGATGAAGGTGACTCCGTCGTACTGCTCACAGAAGTCCTGCACCGGCCGCCACAACGCGGGATCGTCGGTGTTGTTGTCGATGACCAGGATCTCGTACGCGTCGTAGTCCAGCTCGAGCATCCGCTGGAGGGTCTCGATGACCATCTCCGGCGGCTCGTTGTGGGTCGGGACGTGCAGGCTCACGAAGGGCCGGCCCCAGCCGGGGTGGTGCTCGCCACGCGTCGGCCAGCCACGCCAGCGGCGCCGGGCGAGCACGTCCACCATCTCCCACAGGTAGCCCACGCCGATCACGAAGACGAAGACCTCCAGCAGCCACAGCAGGCTCGACAGCGTCGTCGTCCACGCGCCGGGGTGGATCGTGACCGTCCACAGCCCCACATAGGTCAGGTAGAGCAGACCCACGTCGATGGTGAGCGCCCAGCCGACCAGGCCGCGTACGTCCCAGTCCCGCGCCGCGGGCAGCCAGGCCAGCAGCGAGGCGCCGAGGACGACGCCGCCGATCGCGGCCCGGGTGACGTCGTGGCCGAGCAGCAGGCCGACCCCGAGGGCGACCACCGCGGTGAGGATCGCTGCAAGGGTCGCCGTGGCCGCGGAGAGCGAGCCCGAGCGTGGCGTACGGATGGTGAACAGCAGCACGGTCGCCGGGACCAGCAGGACCGCGGCGACCGTGAGGAGTGGGGGGAGAGCGTCGAGCACGACGCCACACTATGGGGGGTATTATCTAGCCGAGTCCAGCGGGCCCGGCCTCCAGCAGGACCTTGAACGCCGCCTCGTCGAGGATCGGCAGGCCCAGCTCCTCCGCCTTGGCGGCCTTGGAGCCGGCACTCTCGCCGACCACGACGTAGTCGGTCTTCTTCGAGACCGACCCAGCGGCCTTGCCGCCGCGGCTGATGATCGCCTCCTTGGCGCCGTCGCGGGAGAAGTCGTCCAGCGAACCGGTGACGACGATGGTCAGGCCCTCGAGGGTCCGCGCCACCGACTCGTCGCGCTCGTCGGCGAGGGAGACCCCGGCCGTACGCCATTTCTCCACGATCTCCTGGTGCCAGTCGACCTGGCGCCACTCGACGATGGCCTCGGCGATGATCCCGCCGACGCCCTCGGTGGCGGCCAGCTCCTCCTGGGAGGCGGCCCAGACGGCGTCCAGCGAGCCGAACTCGGTGGCCAGCGCCCGGGCGGCGGACGGGCCGACGTGGCGGATGGAGAGCGCGACCAGCACCCGCCACAGCGGGACCTGCTTGCGCTCCTCGAGGTTGCGCAGCAGACCGAGCGCGTTGGCGTTGAGCACGCGGTCGCCGGCCCCGGCCTCCTTCTCGGCCTTCTTCGCGGCACGGGTGAAGAACGCGGTGGTGGCCAGCTTGGCTTCGTCGAGCGAGAAGATGTCGCCCTCGTTGGTGATCACCTCGGCGGCCAGCAGCGCGTCCGCCGCCTCGTAGCCCATCCCCTCGATATCGAAGGCGCCTCGTCCGGAGGCGAAGAAGACCCGCTCGCGCACCTGCGCCGGACAGCCGCGGTGGTTGGGGCAGCGCAGGTCCTTGTCGCCCTCCTTCTGCTCGGCGAGTGTGGTGCCGCAGGCTGGGCACTCGGTGGGCATCACCCACTCCGGCAGCCCCTCGGGCCGCAGCGGCAGCACCGGGCCGAGGATCTCCGGGATCACGTCGCCGGCCTTGCGAAGGATGATCGTGTCGCCGGGGCGTACGTCCTTCCGCTTCACCTCGTGGGCGTTGTGCAGCGTCGCGCGCTCGACGGTCGAGCCGGCGACCTTGGTCGGCTCCATGACGCCGAAGGGCGTGACCCGGCCGGTGCGGCCCACGCCGACGTCGATGGCGAGCAGCTTGGCGTTGACCTCCTCCGGCGGGTACTTGTAGGCGATCGCCCACCGTGGCGCCCGGCTGGTCGAACCGAGGCGGCGCTGCAGCGAGATGGCGTCGACCTTGATCACGACACCGTCGATCTCGTGCTCGGTGACGTCGTGGCGGTGCTCGCCGAAGTAGCTGATGAACTCCTCGACCTCCGCGAGGGTCTTGAGCACCTTGACCCGCTTGGAGGTGGGCAGCCCCCAAGCCTTCAGGGCGTCGTACGCATGCGACTGGGCGACAGGTTGGAAGCCCTGCCGGGCGCCGATGCCGTGGCAGACCATCCCGAGCTCGCGGGTCGCGGTCACCCGCGGGTCCTTCTGGCGCAGCGACCCGGCGGCGGAGTTGCGCGGGTTGGCGAACATCGGCTTGCCCGCGTCGACCAGGGAGGCGTTGAGCTTGTCGAAGGCCTCGATGGACAAGAAGACCTCGCCGCGGACCTCGACCAGATCGGGCACCGGGAACTCGTCGGTGCCGGTGAGCCGGTGCGGGATGGACTTGATGGTGCGTACGTTCGGGGTGACGTCCTCACCCGTGCGGCCGTCGCCACGGGTCAGCGCCCGGACCAGACGGCCCTTCTCGTAGAGCAGGTTGATGGCGAGCCCGTCGACCTTGAGCTCGCACAGCAGCTCGGCCTGACCGGCGCCGTCCTTGGCGATCCGGGCGTGCCAGCCGGCGAGCTCGTCGAAGGAGAAGACGTTGTCGAGCGACTCCATCCGCTGCAGGTGGTCGACCGCGGTGAACTCCGTCGAGAAGGTGCCACCGACCTTCTGGGTCGGCGAGTCGGGCGTGCGCAGCTCGGGGAACTGCTCCTCGAGCTCGTTGATCCGGCGCCACTTCTGGTCGAAGTCGGCGTCGGAGAGCGTCGGGTCGTCGAGCACGTAGTAGCGGTAGCGCGCGTCCTCGATCTGCTCGGCGAGCTCCTGGTGCTCGTTCTTGTGCTCGGGGCCCGCGTCGGTCACGTCATCGTTCACGGGCACCATCTTGCCTGGTCCCGCCGACAATTTCCGACCGCATACCCACCCGGGCGTTTTCGGCGTTTCATCGACCCAAACGACACTCAACCCCCTCAATATCGACGCAACCCATCAACACCTGGGTGACGCGGGTCACGACGGAGGGTAAAGAGGGCTACTTTCCTCCCCCGTCGGGAGAGGCGGGCCGGCACCAACCCCCAAGTGACCGCCTTGTGAGGTCTGCAGTGGTATCTCGGGTCGTGGTGACGCTGCTGACGGCGCTCGCGCTTCTGCTGGCTCCGGTCGGCGCTACGCACGCGCTCGGACTCGGGGGCGTCTTCTCCGACGCCGAGGTCGAGGTGTCGATCGTCGAGCAGTCCAAGAGCGGCGTGGTCCTTCAGGTGCACGGCACCGAGTACAGCGGTGAGAACCCGGGCATCGAGATCGCGCTCAATCCGGTTGGCTACTACGGCTCCGGCACCCGGAACACCTTCATCAAGTCGGTGCTGTACGACCCCGAGAACCCCGACGACTGGACCTACCGCTTCACCCTCGACGCCGCCCAGGTCGCGCAGCTCGACCCGGACACGAACTACCAGATCATGACGATGCGTGGCGAGGGGCGCGACGTCTACGACTCCTCCGAGTCGAGGCACGTGGAGGTCCCCTTCGACTTCGACGCTCTCTCCGAGCCCGAGAGCTCGCCGACCCCGGACGAGCCCTCGACCGGCACCGGATCGTCGGATGGCTCCGGCTCAGACTCCGGCGGCGCCGGAGGCGGTACGTCCTCAGGTCGGACCACAGATGGCGACTCCGGCGACGGCGCCGATGCCGGCTCCGGCGAGAAGCCGAAGAAGAAGGCATCCAAGAAGCCGTGGACCGCGCCCGAGGAGCCGCCGACGGCCAAGGGCCTGAGCCTGACCGGGCTCGACGACGCCTCCGTGGACGCGGAGGACGTCATCCGCGCCCAGGCCTCCGGCTTCAAACCCAATGAGACCGGCATCAGGGTCGTCGTCTACTCGACCCCGCTGGTCCTCTCGACCAGCGTCAAGGCCAACGGTCAGGGCGTCGCGAAGTGGTCCGGCCGGCTTCCCAAGGACATCGGCCTCGGCAAGCACACCCTCACCTTCCAGGGCTCGGTGGACCGCGGGATCTCGTTCGTCGTGACCGGCACCCCCAGCGACGGCGAGTGCGTACAGAGCGGCTGCGCCCCGAAGACAGAGGCCGTCAAGCTGGCGGCACCGGCCGAGGAGGGCGGCGTCGGCCCTCTCACCTGGATCATCGTCGCCTCGATGGTCGTCCTCGCCCTCGTGGCCAGTGCCGTCGCCATGCTCTCCGGACGCCGCAAGCGCGACGGGGAGTGGGACGAGCCGAGCTATGCCCAGGCACCGCGGTATCCCTCGGACCCGCGACAGGCATCGGGGCCCTACCCGGCCCACCCGCGCCAGCAGCCCCAGTCCCGGCCCGAGCCTCCGCTCCCGCGCCGGCTCCCTGAGGACCAACAGCCGGTCCGGCGCCAGCCGGGTCCTCGCCAGCCCGGTCCGCGGCAGCCTGTTCCGCGTCAGCCGAGCCATCGTCAACCGGCCCCCCAGCACCTGGAACCGCAGCACGCGGCTCCGCCACAGCCCGCCCATCGCCAGCCCCGGCCGCCCGAGTCGTTCGCACCGCCGAGCCAGCGGGGCCAGGCCTACGAGAGCCCTGCCTACGACAGCCCGAACTACGAGGGCCAGCGCGTCGCCGGACGCTGAGCACGGTCAGCCGACCAGCGACTCACCCTGGCTGGCGGTCTCGGCCGCAACCGTCGGCCACAGCGTCTCCAGTGCCACCTCGAGCCCGGTCAGGACCGGGTCGAGGTCGTCGCCGGGGAACGGCGCGGGCGCCTGCTGGCGTACGACCGCACAGAACGCGGGGAGGTCCCCCTCCGCCTTGTGACAGCGGACGGTCTCGGCAGACCCGTCGGTCCAGCCGTCGTAGCCATCGGTGTCGCCCTTGGAGCAGGTGAGCGTCTTGGGGCACTTCCGCTGCCCGGCGGGCAGGTTCGGGGCGTGAACCGCGGTGACAGTGCCGCCGCCGGGGGTGGTGCCGACGACGCCGAAGGCGCCCTTGCCGTAGGCCGAGACGTCGGCCTTCTTGAAGGAGTCGATGTCGGCGTACGCCTTGGTCTCGAGCAGTCCGGCCGCGATCGCCCCGGCGGTCAGTGCGACCTCGCCGGTGCCGTTGGCGCCATCCGAGGGAAAGCCGCTGACCTGCGCTTTCGTCATCTTCGTGGTCGTCTTCGTGCCGAGGCGCGGGTCGGTGACCAGGGCGACGAGATCGTCCACGTTCACCTCGAGATCGAGCTTGCGGGGGTCGCCGGTGATCTTCTCGCCGGCGTATGCGGCCCGGCGCTCCTCTCCCCCGGACGTGTGGGAGACCATCAGCTGACCGGGCGTGCCGTCGTCGGTGGCGAGGTCCCAGGCGACGGTGGCCGCGCCGGTCTCGGCCTTCACCTCGACACAGCCCGACATTCCGTCGCGGCACCAGGTCGAGAGGAGGTCGTCGTCGACCGGCCCCGCCTTGACCTCCAGCGAGTGGTCGTCTCCCCACAGGAGCACGGTGCCGACCTCGTCCTGCTCGAAGTAGAGGTCGCCGCCCTCGAAGGCCTCAGGCTCGACGTGCACGCGCTGAAGCGTGATCGCGGCGAGCGCCTCGGGGGTCGCGGGCTGGTTGCCGGGCCTCAGATCGGCCGGGTCGATGCTCGCTGCCTGTGTCGGCCTGGGCTTCTCGTCCGCCTCTGCAGCCTCACTCACGTCGTCGCTGCCGCAGCCGGCCAGCAGAAGAGCCGCGGCCAGCAGTGCCATCCCCCGTTTTTGCATGGGGGGAATCTACGCCAGGTGACGTGCACTTTCGGTGAGGATCCGCAGGACGGTGCGGGCCCATCGCCCATCGGCCCCGGCGAGGCCGCAAGCGGGCGTCAGGACGATGTCATTCGCGGTATCCAGCCCGAGCATGTCGAGCCAGCGCTCCACGGTCTCGGTGACCGACTTGTCGGTGGGCGCAGCGCCCGCCGGAGCGATCGAGGGAACCACGCCGAGCGCAACCGTGTCACCCGCCTCCAGGGCCGTGGCCAGGTCGTCGTGGTCGGCAGCGGTGAGCTGGGTCAGGTCGACGCTGATCCCCTTCGCCCCGGCGTTGCGGAGCAGGTCCAGCGGGGTCCCGGGTGCGCACGAATGCACCCACGGGATCGCGCCCTCCTCGGCGATCGCGCCGAGCACCCATTCCAGAGCCTGGGAGGCCTCGGGCAGGTCGACGCTGCGGTGCTTGCCGAACCCCGAAGCGGTCGGCACCTGGGCGTTGAGCACGGCGCTCAGCGCCGGCTCGTCGACCTGGACGACCAGAGTCTCCGCGCCCGGGAGGCGGCGGCGTACGTCACGGATGTGGGTGCGTACGCCGTCGGCCAGCGCCTGCGCCAGGTCACGCCGGGCGCCGTGGTCGGCGAGCAGCTTGTCGCCGCGCGGCCGCTCGACGGTGGCGGCGAGGGTCCAGGGCCCGGCGACCTGGATCTTGAACGCGCCTCCACCAGCGGTCAGCGGAGAGTCCTGGACCAGCTCCTCGACGGTGTCGAGGTCCTGGGCGAGCAGGCTGCGGGCGCGCCGGTGGTCGACCCCGGCGGAGCCGGAGGTGCCGGTCAGCCGCCAGCCCGCGGGCTGCAGGTCGGCGTCGAGCCCTTCGAGGACCGCCAGCGCCCGGCCGGTCATGTTCGCGATCGCGCCGCGCGCAGGCAGCTCGGGCAGGTGCGGCAGGTCGGTGAGCTCGCCGAGTACGACGCGGCAGGCCTCTGCATAGTCCTCACCAGGCAGCGACCCGATCCCGGTAGCCCTCACGCGAGAGCCACCCGGCGGGTCGTGGAGATGGTGACCGAGCCGACGACGCGGGTGCCCTCGTAGATGACCGCGGCCTGGCCAGGCGCGATGCCGTAGGCGGGGTCGAGCAGCTCGATCTCGGCTCCCTCGGGGACCACGGTCACCCGCGCCCGGTGCTCGTCGCCGTGCGCGCGCAGCTGGACGGTGCCCTCGAGGACACCCTCGGGTGCACGCCCGGCCCACCGCGGCCGGATCCCGGAGAGCCCGTCGACAGCCAGGTGCTCCCTGGGCCCGACGGTGACGGTGCCGGAGACCGGCTCGATGTCGAGCACGAACCGCGGCTTCCCGTCGGGCGCGGGCTTTCCGAGGCGGAGGCCCTTGCGCTGCCCGATCGTGTAGGCGTACGTCCCCTGGTGCTCGCCCAGGACCTCACCGGTCTCGTCGACGATGGGCCCGGACTCGTTGGGAGCCCGGTCGCCCAGCTTCTCGCGCAGCCAGCCGGCGTTGTCACCGTCGGCGACGAAGCAGATGTCGTGGGAGTCGGGCTTGTCGGCGACGAGCAGGCCACGGCGAGCGGCCTCCTCACGCACCAGCGGCTTGGGGGTGTCCCCCAGCGGGAACAGCGAGTGCTCGAGCTGGGCCTGGTCGAGCACGCCGAGCACGTAGGACTGGTCCTTGCCGGCGTCGACGGCGCGGTGAAGCTCGACGAGCCCGTCGGCGCCGGTGCGGAGCGTCGCGTAGTGACCGGTCGCGACCGCGTCGAAGCCGAGCGCGAGCGCCCGGTCCAGCACGGCGGCGAACTTGATCTTCTCGTTGCAGCGCAGGCAGGGGTTGGGGGTGCGCCCCTCGGCGTACTCCGACATGAAGTCCTCGACCACGTCCTCGTGGAAGCGGTCGGAGAGGTCCCAGACGTAGAACGGGATCCCGATCACGTCGGCGGCACGGCGGGCGTCGTTGGAGTCCTCGATCGTGCAGCACCCGCGGGCGCCGGTGCGGTAGGACGCCGGGTTGCGCGACAGCGCCAGGTGGACGCCGGTGACGTCGTAACCGGCCTCCTTCGCGCGGGCGGCGGCGACGGCGGAGTCCACTCCCCCGGACATGGCGGCGACAACTCTCATCCCGGTTCCCATCATCGCTGCAACCCCGCAGCCCGGCCGCGCTCGACCGCAGGCCCGATGGCCGCGACCAGCCGGTCCACGTCCTCGGTCGTCGTGGTGTGCCCGAGCGAGAAGCGCAGCGAGGAGCGCGCCTGCTCGTCGGACTGGCCCATGGCCAGGAGCACGTGGGAAGCCTGAGGTACGCCGGCCGAGCAGGCCGCACCGGTCGAGCACTCGACCCCGGCGGCGTCGAGCAGCATCAGCAGCGAGTCGCCCTCGCACCCGGGGAACGCGATCTGGGCGTTGTTGGGCAGTCGGTGGCGGCCGAGCGGCGTGAGGGCCGGGCCGTTGAGGTGGGAGTCCGGCACGGCCGCCAACACCTGCTCGACCAGCTGGTCGCGCAGCGCGCCGACCCTGGTCGCGTACGCCTCCTGCTCCTTGACCGCGAGCTCGACGGCGGCCGCGAAGCCGACGATGGCAGCGGTCGCATGCGTGCCGCTGCGTACGTCTCGCTCCTGGCCTCCGCCATGGACCAGCGCGGTCAGCTCGAGCTCGCGGCGCACGACGAGCGCCCCGGCGCCCACCGGGCCGCCGAGCTTGTGGCCGGTCAGGGAGAGCGCGTCGACGCCGCTGGTCGCGAAGTCGACCGGCACCGCACCGACCGCCTGGACGGCGTCGGAGTGGACCGGGATCCCGTGTTCGGAGGCGATTACGGCAATGTCGTGGACTGGCTGCAGCGTGCCGACCTCGTTGTTGGCCCACATCACCGAGATGAGCGCGACCGAGGCGGGATCGCGCTCGATGGCCTCCTTCATCGCGGCGAGGTCGATCCGACCGGTCGCGTCGCACGGGATCAGCTCGACCTGGGCGCCTTCGGTCGACTCCAGCCAGTGCAGCGGGTCGAGCACGGCGTGGTGCTCGACGGTGGAGGCCAGGATCCGGGTGCGGGCAGGGTCCTGGCCGCGGCGTGCCCAGAAGGCACCCTTGAGCGCCAGGTTGTCGGCCTCGGTGCCACCGGAGGTGAAGACGACCTCACCCGGCCGGGATCCGAGCGCCGCGGCGATCCGTTCTCGGGACTCCTCCAGCACCCGGCGCGCACGGCGCCCGGATGCGTGCAGCGAGCTCGCGTTGCCGACCAGCGCCAGCTCCGCGGTCATCGCCTCGATCGCCGCCGAGGCCATGGGCGTGGTGGCGGCGTGGTCCAGATAGACGGTCCGGGGGTTCATCGTCTACCAAGGGTACGGCGCACCCGGCGCGCTCCACGAACCGCCGCCGACGGTCCGGGCGAGCTGCGTACGCAACCTGACGTTCACCTCTGATCCCTAGGTTCGTGCCATGTCCCAGGGATTCCGTGAATACATCGACAACCTGATCACCGAGGGTCACACGATCGGCGAGGATCACGATGACGACCCGGTGCTCCTGGACCCGGCCGGCAGGGCCGTCGACACCTGGCGCGAGAACTATCCCTACGCCGAGCGGATCGCCCGTGAGGTCTACGACGAGCAGAAGTACCTTCTCCAGGTCGAGCTGCTGAAGTTCCAGCGCTGGAACGACCGCGTCGGCGGCAAGCACGTGCTGATCTTCGAGGGCCGGGACGCGGCCGGCAAGGGCGGCACGATCAAGCGGTTCATGGAGCACCTCAACCCCCGCTACGCCCGCACGGTCGCGCTGTCCAAGCCGTCGGACCGTGAGTCGCAGCAGTGGTTCTTCCAGCGGTACGTCCAGCACCTGCCCACCGCCGGCGAGATGGTCCTCTTCGACCGCTCCTGGTACAACCGAGCCGGCGTCGAGCGGGTCATGGGCTTCGCCTCCGACGACCAGTACGAGCAGTTCATGCACCAGGTGCCGCTCTTCGAGCAGATGCTCGTCGACTCCGGCATCACACTCACCAAGTTCTGGTTCTCGGTAGGACGCTCGGAGCAGCGGACCCGCTTCATCATCCGCCAGATCGACCCGGTAAGGCAGTGGAAGCTCTCCCCCATCGACGTGCAGTCGCTGGACAAGTGGGACTCCTACACCGCCGCCAAGGAGGAGATGTTCCGCCGCACTGACACCGACTGGGCCCCCTGGACCACGATCCGCTCCAACGACAAGAAGCGCGCCCGCCTCAACGCGATGCGCTACTTCCTCGCCAACCACGACTACGACGAGAAGGACGCCGACGTAGTCGGCACCCCCGACCCCCTCATCGTCCAGCGCGGCATCGACGCCGTCGGCGACTGACGGATCATCCCGGCCACGGGATGCGCCTCAGGTGCGCCTCGATGCCGTCCTCGAGCGAGCCGACGTCGTCCTCCGCCAACGGATGAACCGACTCGTAGGCCGCGACGAACGCCCCGCGCACATCGGCCGGTGTCGGGCGCCAGTGGTGGTAGCGCGTCCCGAGCAGGACGGCGGCCTGAGCGAGGTCGTCCACCCGGCGGCGGTACCGACCAGCTGGGCGCCCGGTGCCGGCGGCTCGTCGGTAGGGATCCCCTCCGGGTACTCGGCCATCGCAGCATGCATCCTCGCGAGCATCTCGCCGGCCGCTTCGACCTGGACGGGATCGGTGATGTCCAACAGCTCACCATCGACCACCCGCTGAAGCCCGAGCGAGAACCCCGCGACCTCCACCTGGACCCTGCCGTCCCGAGCCGCCTGCGGCATCGACACAGGTATCCCACGCTCCCCCAGCCACACCGTGAGCCGTGCGATCGCCTCCAAGCGCGCGAACACGCGTGGCCGCATCGACCACTTGGCGATCATCCGACAGCCGTCGACGACGATCCACGCCAGACAGTTGGCGTCGCTGATCACTAGCCGCTCGCAGGCGGCCACCTTCAGCCCCCAGTGCTCGGCCAGTACCCCGGTCAACCAGTCCGTCGCCTCGGTCGCAGAGGCGAAGCCGAACCGGTCGGTCAGTGCAGCGCCTGGATCGGCCGACTCCCAGAGCATGCTGATCGGCGTCGTCAGCGCTTCGGCTTCGGTCATGGGTCGCAGTAAAGCCGGTGGGGTGTGGGCGTTGATGGGTGTTGCGTGGTGCTCGATCTGGAATGCTGATGGCCGCCGACCCTTTCGGGAAGGGTGTTCTCAACGGGTCCCGGAGTAAAGGACGGCCTTCGGCCGCCGGCTTCGCCGGTCGCCTTCGGCGATCCTTGACACCGGGACCCGCCGAGAATTTTGGCTGGCTATCGGGTCGGCGGCGGGGTTTGGCGCGGATTACTTGGGTTGGGTACGAGCTTGGGATCTCGGGTCGGTGGCTCCTGGCGACGGAGCGCTTCCTCGTGCTTTTACAAGACGATGACACCTTGTGAATGCTTCACAAGGTGTCATGAGTGCGGGTGGGCCAGGCACGGCGCAAGATTCCGCCTCAGCTGACCGACCCAATCCGCTCTTGGACGGCCCACACGGGCAAATGGGCAGGGCCATCTCCTGGCGACGAGTACGCCAAGGACTGGCACCGCCAGATGCAGCGGCCCAGATCAGCTTGGCCGAAGTCACAGAAGGCGGCTGCTCCTCAGCAGTGGCACGACACGACGGTACGCGCCGACACAGACCAGCGATCGTCGCGTGGCAGGTGTGAATACGGGAACGGCGGAGCCAGCCGGCTCATGTGCGTCTGGTGAACCAGATCCGCCCACTCGGGAGGCGCTCATACCCGTAGTTGGGGTCGTGGATTCGGCGATGGTCACTGGAGCAGAGCAGGACCATGTTGGCCAGATTCGTGAGGCCACCTTCAGACCACGGTTTCAAGTGATGGGCCTCGGTCCACGCTGCCGGTGCGTCGCAGTCCTCGGCCTGGCAACACTTATCTCGTAACCGAAGTGCACGGTGTTGGACCGGATACGCCAACCTCGCTGTTCGACCGAAGTCGAGGATCTCGGAGTCGGTCCCCAACACCACCGGGACCAGGTCCGCGTTGCAGGCCATCCGGCGGGCCTCGGCGGCGGTGATCTGCTCGCCGTCGAATCCGAGGGCTGCGGTGCCGAGGTCCTTGCGGAGGTCTTCCACGCTCATGGTGATGAACACCGTGGTGCCGTGGCCACCGTGGCGGGGCAGGTTGTCGACGTCTTAGGTCTCGACGACTCGGGCGAAGGCCTGGCCGAGGAGCCGGTCGTAGGGGGCTTTGCGGCCACGGTTCTCGGCTGAGAGCTTTCTGGGCTGGGCCAGGGAGTCCAGCAGGGTGCGGAGCCGCATCCCGATTGCGCGGGAGACGCGGGCGTGGATGTCGATAGTGCCATCGCCGTTGTCACGGGACTGGAAGAACGTACGCCGTTGGGCGTGCTCCTCCTCGCGCTGAAGCACTTTTCGCTTCGGCGGCTTCGAATCGCTCCGGGTCGATCTCGCTCAGGATCCGTCGCCCGACGATCTTCAACTCGTTCGCCGTCAAATGGGTCGCGTAGTCGACCAGCAGCTTCTCGGCGAGGACCAGGTCCTCAGCGCTCGCGGCCGGGTCGGTTTCGATCTGGTCGAGGGCTTGGGTGATCACCCTTGCCTTGTCCTGGGAGACGACACCCTCAGCGAGGCCATCTGCGACGAGTTCGTACTTGGTCACCGCCGCCGCGAGTTTCACCTGCGAGCGAGCGACCGACTTGTCGACCAGCAGCTCGGTCCGCATCCAACCCGACACATCCTTGGCGCCGGTCTCTTCGGCGATGTCGCCAGCAGATGCGAGCACCCGGAGTTTTAGGGCGGCCAGTTTGGTCTGGATTTTCTCCAGTCGTTCCAGCCGGTCCTTCTTCTGCCCGGTGCGCCAGTAGGCGGGGTCTCTGGTCAGCAGTTTGTCGAGGGAGGTTTCGATGGCGCTCATCTCTGCGTCGATCGCGTCGTCGGGGTTGGTGCCCCATGGGTTGATGTCGCGTTCGAGACTCATCGTTTCCCTCCCTTCAGAGGTGTGTTGTGATGGGTCTGATTCTACGCCTCCGCCCCTTCTCTGGCCACCTATTTGCGCAGGTCAACGGCTGTTTCGCGGTGAGCGAACGACCTCGCATCTGTGGATGGTAAGTGGCCCGAAGGGCCACCCTTCCGCCCCATCAACCTCAACCTGCCGCGTACGAATTTCTCCGCGCCACACCCGGGCCGCCGCCCCGATAGCCAGCCAAATCTTTTCTCGATCTGCTCCGGAGTTCAGGACCGCCGAAGGCGGCCGGCGAAGCCGGCGCCCGAAGGGCGTCCTTGACGCCGGTCCGGATCGAGAAGACCCTCCAAGAACGGGTCGGCGGCCCCACCCCAACCAAGAAGCACAGCACCCGACGAAACCAGAGCCACCAGCCACGTACGCCCAAAAGCCCCTGACCAACCCCAAAATCCCGGCTACCGTCCAAAGACATGAAACCCCTCGGCGACGTCCCCTGGCCCCCAGACCCGATCGTCACCGACCGCCTGATCCTCCGACAGACCAAGCCCGAGGACAGGCCAGGACTGGTAGAACTCCTCACGGACGAGACCGTGCAGGCCTACCTAGGCGGCCCACAGCACACCCGAGAAGAGCTGGAACAGCTGATCCCCGAGGATCCCAACACCAGGCCCGGAATCTTCGCCGTCGAGCACGCCGGCGAGTTCATCGGAAGGATCACGATCCAGCGCCGCGATCGGGCGTGGGCGCACCACGTACGCGAAGAGGGCGACGAGGTCGAGCTCGGCTACGAGTTTCTTCCGACATCCTGGGGCGCAGGCATCGCGACCGAAGCGACCAGAGCGGCCCTCGGCTGGATCGAGAAGACGCTCCCGGGTGAGCCGGTCGTCCTCACCACCCAGGTGGCCAACGAGCGCTCCCTGCGCCTGGCCCGGAGGCTCGGGTTCGTGGAAGTGGAGCGGTTCCTGGGCTTCGGCGCCGAGCAGTGGTTCGGGGTGCTCAAGACCAGCTAGCCCGGCCGTGGCTCACTCCGAGGGAGTGCCGAGGTAGGCGACCAGGGCCAGGTGGTCTGTGCCCGGCACCTCGACCGTCTCTGTCGCCAGCGCGACCAGGTCATCCCCGATCAGGACGTGGTCGATGGCGGTCGAAGGCGGGAGAGGTACGCCGGCGAACCCCTCGGTCGGCCAGGTGGGCTGCCAGCCGGCGTTGCTGGCCCTAGCCGCGTCCTGTAGGTCGGCATCGTCGAGCAGTTGCCGGACGGTGTGGTGGTCGAGCGAGGCGTTCAGGTCGCCCAGGACGAGGTCGGGCTTCTCCGCCGCCGTCTCCTCGATCATCAGCTCCTGCTCGGCCGGCCACGATGCGAGCGTGGGCGGCGCGGGGTGCGCGACGACGACCCGCCACTCCCCCACGTCGGCGACCCACGACCCCATCGACGTCTCGATCCGGCGCGACTTGGTGATCGGCTGGTCGGCGAAGATCATCGTGCCCGTGGTGCCGGGCGCGGCCTCGCCGATCCGGTAGGGCAGCTGGTCACGCAGCGTCCTCGACAGCTTCGCGAACGCCGCCGGGGTGATCTCCTGGATGGCGAGCACGTTGACCTTGTGCGCGCGCACCGCCTCGACCACCACGTCGGTGTCGGCCTTGCCCTCGAGGAGGTTGGTGGTCATCACCGTCAGCGGCTCACCGGCACTGGTCGCGCGGGATCCCGCATAGAGCGGCGCCTGCCAGGCCACGTGCACGGCCAACAACAGCGCGACGACCCCGGCGACGACGCCGAGACGAATCCGTCCGGGACCGGTGGCCAGCCAGACCAGCACCAGGACCGCGACCAGGCACAGGGCGTACAACCCGACGCCGTAGGGCGCGAACGCGGCCAGACGCACCGCCCGCAGGTCCGTGCTCGCCAGCGCCCGGGAGAACGTGATCGCCAGCGCGGGCAGGCCACAGAGGACCAACACTCCCCACGCCAGCACCAGCGGCACCCACCGGGCTCGGCTCATAGGACCACCAAGTCGTCGCGGTGGATGACCTCGCGAGCGTACGCAGCCCCGAGATTCGCCTCGAGATAGCCGGAGGAACGCCCGGCCAGCCGCGGGATCTCGTCGGCGTCGTAGTTCACCAGCCCGCGCGCGACGGCCACGCCCGACGGGTCGACGACGTCGACCGGGTCTCCGGCATGAAACGCGCCGGAGGAGCCGGTGACCCCCGCGGCGAGCAACGAGGCACCGCGGCGACTGATCGCGGCGACCGCCCCGGCGTCGACGGTGATCGAGCCGACCGGCTCGGTGGCGTGCTGGAGCCACAGCAGTCGCGCCGGGCGCCGCTTGCCGACCGCATGGAACAGGGTGCCGACCGGCTCGCCCGCCAGCGCGGACTCGGCCTGATCGGCCGAGGTCAGCACGACCGGAACACCGTCGTCGACAGCGATCCGGGCGGCTTCCAGCTTGGTCACCATGCCCCCGGTGCCGACTCCGGCAGCGCCGGCCTTGCCGATGGTCACCCCGGCGAGGTCGGCCAGCGAGGCGACCTCGTCGATCCGCTGCGAGCCGGGCTGGGACGGCGGTGCGTCGTAGAGAGCGTCGACGTCGCTGAGCAGCACCAGCAGGTCGGCCTTGACCAGGTGGGCAACCAATGCCGCGAGCCGGTCGTTGTCGCCGAACCGGATCTCGGAGGTGGCGACGGTGTCGTTCTCGTTGACGATCGGGAGCACACCCAGGTCGAGTAGCTTCGACAGCGTCGCGTCGGCATTGCGGTAGTGCGCCCGCCGGTTCAGGTCATCGACCGTGAGCAGCACCTGACCTGCGATGATGCCGTGCCGGGCGAGCTCGTCGGTGTAGCGGTGAACGAGCAGTCCCTGCCCCACGCTCGCCGCCGCCTGCTGCTTGGCCAGCGCCCTCGGACGCTTGGCCAGCCCCAGCGGCGACAGCCCGGCCGCGATCGCCCCGGAGGAGACCAGGACGACCTCCTGTCCGGCGGCCCGCGTCTTGGCGAGTACGTCCACGAGCCCGCTGAGACGGGCCGGGTCGATGCCGCCGGCCGCGGTCGTCAGTGACGAGGAACCGACCTTGACGACGATCCGCCGCGCGCCGGTGACCTGGACACGACTCACTCGGCCTCCTTGGCCTCGGGATCGTCCTCGGCCCAGTCGCTGTCCGGATCGTCCTCCCCGCCGATCTCGTACGCCACCGGGCCGGCCCCGTCACGCAGCCGACGGGCGACGTCGGCCCGGGCTTCGTACTCTTCCTTGGTCTCCATCCCAGCGTCGATCTCGCGTCGCCGGGAGGCGGCGGGGCGCTCCTCGTAGAAGCGCTGGTCCTCGCCGCGGCGGCCGAGCATCTCAGCACCGGTGTCGATCGAGGGGCGGAAGTCGAAGACGACCGCGTTGGCCGGGTCGCCGATGATGACGGTGTCGCCCTCCTGGGCGCCGAGCTCGACCAGGCGCGTCTCGACGCCGAGCCGGTTGAGGCGGTCGGCGAGGTAGCCGACGGCCTCCTCGTTCTCGAAGTCGGTCTGCCGCACCCAGCGCTCGGGCTGCGGACCACGGACGAGGTATTCGCCGTTCTTCGACACCTTGACCGTGAAGCCGTTCTTGCCCTCCGCGCCCTCGGGGCGCAGCACGATCCGGGTCGGCGGGACCACGGGGACGTCCTTGCGGGCGGCGGCCACCAGCTCGGCCATCGCGTAGATCAGCTGCTGGGTGCCCTCCCCGGAGGCTGCGGAGATCTCGAAGACCTTCATCCCGCGCTTCTCGAACTCGCCGATGGTCATCTCGGCGATCTCGCGGCCGTCCGGGACGTCGACCTTGTTCAAGGCGACCAGCCGGGGCCGGTCCTCGAGGCCGCCGTGGCGGGTGAGCTCGTTCTCGATGACGTCGAGGTCGTCGATCGGGTTGCGGCCCGGCTCGATGCTCGCGGTGTCGATGACGTGGACGAGCGCGGCGCAGCGCTCGATGTGGCGCAGGAACTCGTGGCCGAGGCCGCGACCGTCGGCGGCACCCTCGATCAGGCCCGGCACGTCGGCGACGGTGAAAGTGATCTCGCCGCCCTTCACGACGCCGAGGTTCGGCACCAGGGTCGTGAACGGGTAGTCGGCGATCTTCGGCCTGGCTCGCGAGATCGCCGCGATCAGGGACGACTTGCCTGCGCTCGGGAACCCGACCAGGCCGATGTCGGCGACGACCTTGAGCTCGAGCCCGATCTCTCGCGCCTCGCCCGGCTCACCGAGGAGCGCGAAGCCGGGAGCCTTGCGCTTGGAGGAGGCCAGGGCAGCGTTGCCGAGCCCGCCACGGCCGCCCTCGGCGATGACCAGCTCGGAGCCCGGGCCGACCAGGTCGGCCAGGACGTTGCCGTTCATGTCGGTCACCACGGTGCCGTCGGGGACGGAGAGCACCATGTCCTCGCCGTGAGCGCCGTTCTTGTGGTCACCGGCGCCCTGGCCGCCGTTGGGGGCCTTGCGCTTGGGACTGTGGTGGTAGTCGATCAGCGTGGTCACGTCGGGGTCGACGCGCAGGATGATCGATCCGCCCGGACCGCCGTTGCCGCCGTCGGGGCCGCCGAGCGGCTTGAACTTCTCACGGTGGACCGACGCCACCCCGTGTCCGCCGCGACCGGCCTCGACGTGGAGGGTGACGCGGTCGACGAAGGTGGGTACAGCCATGGCTCCAGCCTACCGACGGCACGCCCCACACCTGTTATCCGCGCGACGCGTCGCAGCCTCGGGTGCAGACTGTGCGCATGCGTGTTGGAACAGTGATGTGGCCGATCGAGGACTGGCCGGCGATGGGCGAGCGTTGGATGCAGGCCGAGCAGCTCGGGTTCGAGACGGCGTGGGTCTACGACCACCTGGCATGGCGCGGGCACAGCCCGTGGGAGGAGGCGTTCACGTCGATGGCGGCCGCGGCCGCCCTGACCTCCACGATCCGTCTGGGCACGCTGGTGACCACCCCCAACTTCCGTACGCCGATCCCGACCGCCGCGGCGATCCGCAGTCTCGACCGGATCTCCGGTGGTCGCATCACGATCGGCATCGGCGCGGGCGGCGACGACCACACCTCCGACGGCGACGTGCTCGGGCGGGAGTTCACGCCTCGCGAGCGCGCCGACCGGTTCGCGGAGTGGACCCGCACCGTCGACCAGCTGCTGCGCGACTCACCGGTGACGATCGACGGCGAGCACTGGCAGACCCACGAGGTCTCCGTCTCCCCCGGTCAGGTGCAGCAGCCGCGTACCCCGCTGTGGCTGGCCGGCAACGGCCCGCGCGGGATCCGGCTCGCCGCCGAGGTCGGCGACGGCTGGATCGCCAATCCGCAGAGCGACGACCCGAAGGCGTACGTCTCCCAGCGGCTCGAGATGCTCCGTACGGCCTGCGAGAAGAACGGCCGGGACTACGACGCGATGCCGAAGCTGTTCATGTCCGGCTTCACCGACGAGCCGTGGACCGAGTCGGCCGACGCGTTCGAGGACCTCGTCGGCTCCTACGCCGAGATCGGGATCACCGACATCGCGATCCACTGGCCGCGTGCCGGGACCCGCTGGGAGGTCTCGCAGCAGGTCTTCGAGGCGATCGCACAGCGCGCGACAGAGCTCTGAGACAACCCAAAATGCGAAAGGGCGCTCCCCCAGCGGGGAGCGCCCTTTCGGAGAAGTGCTATCGACTCAGGCGTCAGCCGGAACGATGTTGATCACGCGGCGGCCGCGGCGCTTGCCGAACTCGACCGCGCCCGGCTGCAGGGCGAACAGGGTGTCGTCGCCGCCACGGCCGACGTTGGTGCCGGGGTGGAAGTGGGTGCCACGCTGGCGGACGATGATCTCGCCGGCGCTGACGACCTGGCCGCCGAAGCGCTTCACGCCGAGGCGCTGTGCGTTGGAGTCGCGACCGTTCTTGGTGCTTGCCGCACCCTTCTTGTGTGCCATCTTCTCAGTCCTTTAGGTGTCTCTAGAACGCCGGAATCAGGCGTTGATCGCGGTGACCTTGACCTGGGTGTACTTCTGACGGTGACCCTGGCGCTTCTTGTAGCCGGTCTTGTTCTTGTACTTCTGGATGATGATCTTCGGGCCCTTGGAGGCACCGACGATCTCAGCCGCAACCGAAGCCTTGTCGAGGCCGGTCGAGGTCACGTTCTCGCCGTCGACCAGGAGGACCACGGGCAGCGAGACGGCCGAGCCGTTCTCACCGTCGAGGCGGTCGATCTCGATGACGTCGCCGACAACGACCTTCTGCTGCTTGCTGCCAGCCTTCACGATCGCGTACACCGCGGTCTCCTTCATTGCTCCGAACTCAAAGTCTTGTGTCGACCCGCGGCAAGGCAGACCGGACCCCGAAGCGATAGGTGCCAGCAGATGCCTGCAGGAACGGCGCACTGCGCACGCCGAGATTCAATCTTACGTACGCGGCGAGGTAGCCGCAAAACGCCGCGGCACCGTCCGCTTGGACAATGCCGGTGACATGGTGCCTCAGAACGCCCCGATCGCACCAACCGGGCGCCCGGTTCGGCCGTAGCCCCTACGAACCGGGCACGATTCCGGGCATGATGGCGCCCATGACCTCGACCGAACCGTCGCTCGCGAACGAGGCCCGGCAGGAGGAGATCCTGGCGCGCGCACGTACGACCGGCCGGGTGTCGGTGACAGATCTCGCGCCCGATCTCGGGGTGAGCGTCGAGACGATCCGGCGCGACCTCAAGGTGCTCGCCGACCGCGGCGTCGTGGAGCGGGTCTACGGCGGCGCGGTCGCCCTGGAGAGCGGCAGCTTCGAGACCTCGCTCGAGTTCCGGGCGGGCCGCGACGTCGACGAGAAGCACCGGATCGCCCGGGCCGCCCTCCAGCACCGGCACGGTGCGGAGACGATCTACATCGACGAGGGCACGATGCCGCAGTTCCTGGCCGAGGAGCTCCTCGGCCAGGGCCCCGCGACGATCATCACGCCATCGCTTCCGGTGGCCACGCGTCTCTCCGCCGATCCGGACCTCACCGTGATCGTCCTGGGCGGCCGGGTCCGCACCATCACCCGAGGCGTCGTGGACCAGTGGGCGACCCGGATGCTCGCCGACCTGGTGATCGACTTGGCCTACATCGGCGCCAACGGGATCTCCCGCGAGCAGGGCCTGACCACCCAGGATCCGTCGGTGGCAGCGGTCAAGCGCACCGCCATCGAACGATCGAGGCGCCGGATCTTCTTCGGCGCCCACACCAAGTTCGGGGCCTCCAGCCTGTGCCGTTTCGCCGGCGTACGGGACTTCGAGCTGCTCATCACCGGCACCGAGCTGCCGGCCTCCGAGGCCCGCCGGTTCTCGGCTCTCGGACCTCGGGTCGTACGGGCCTGAGAACGGGCAGAAACCGGGCGCTTCGGGCGCATCGACCGGGCTAGGGGGTCCGGCCGGAATTACGCCATCGTGGTCCGTGACGACAGTCACACTGCGAGGAGGCAGATCGATGCGGGCACGGAGACGGACCTCCGCAGCGCTGACAGCGCTCTCATTGGCCACGGTTCTATTGACGGCATGCGGCACGGGCGGGCTGGGCGCCGGCGGGACGAGCGCGGGTGAGCACAGCATCACGGTGCTGATGGTCAACAACCCCCAGATGCTCGAGCTCCAGGAGCTCACCGCGGAGCACTTCACCAAGGAGACCGGGATCGAGGTGAACTTCGTGGTCAAGGTCGAGCAGGACATGCGCGACACCGCGAGCACCGAGTTCGCCAACCAGTCCGGGATCTATGACGTGGCGACGCTGTCCAACTTCGAGATCCCCTACTACGCCGAGGCCGGCTGGATCTCGGACATGGAGAGCATCGCGAACGACCCCGAGTTCGACCAGGACGACATCCTGCCGCCGATGACCGAGGCGCTCTCGGCCAACGGCAAGGTCTACGGCCAGCCCTTCTACGGCGAGTCCTCGTTCTTGATGTACCGCAAGGACCTGTTCGAGAAGCACGGCATCGAGATGCCGGCCAACCCGACCTGGGAGCAGGTGGCCGGCTTCGCCGCCCAGATCGACGAGGCCGAGGCCGACATGCGTGGCATCTGCCTGCGTGGCCTGGCCGGCTGGGGCGACAACCTCGCCTCGATCACGACGGTGGTCAACACCATGGGCGGCACCTGGTTCGACGAGGACTGGAACGCCCAGGTCAACAAGGGCGGCTTCAAGAAGGCGGCCAACTTCTACGTCGACCTGGTCCGCGAGCACGGCGAGGCCGGTGCCGCGACGTTCAGCTTCCCGCAGTGCCTCAACGCCATGCAGCAGGGCAAGGTCGCGATGTGGTACGACGCCACCTCCGGTGCCGGGTCGCTGGAAGCGGAGGAGTCGCCGGTCAAGGGGAAGGTCGGCTACGTGGCGGCCCCGCACGACCAGACCGAGAACGCCGGTTGGCTCTACACCTGGGCGTGGGCGATCCAGAAGGCGTCCCGGCACCAGGAGGAGGCCAAGGAGTTCGTCGCCTGGGCCTCTAGCAAGGAGTACGAGCAGCTGGTGATGGCCGACACCGAGAACGACACCGGCGGGCCGACCAACGTCCCGGCGGGCAAGCGGGCCTCGACCTATGAAGACCCCGAGTACCTCGAGGTGGCCGGCTCGTTCGCGACCCCGACCGTGAACGCGATCAAGAACGCCCAGGCCGACGACCCCGGGGTCCAGAAGCGGCCCTACAACGGCATCCAGTTCGTCGGCGTTCCGAGCTTCACCGACTTCGGCACCGAGTGCGCCAAACAGCTCAGCAGCGCCATCTCGGGCTCGAAGACCACCGACGCGGCACTCGACCGCTGTCAGTCCCTCGCCCAGGCGTACGGCGACGTCCAGAAGGAGAAGCAGTGATGGCCACCGTGACCGCACCACTCCGCGAATCGACCGAGCCGACGGCGACCCGGCCGCCCGCGGCGTACAAAAAATGGGGCCGGGAGTCGTGGAAGCTGCGCGCGCCGCTGCTGCCGGCGCTGATCTTCCTGATCGTCGTGACGCAGCTGCCGTTCGTGGCGACGTTGGTGATGTCGTTCATGAACTGGAGCGCCCAGCCCGACGCCCCGGAGCGCAGCTTCGCCGGCTTCGACAACTTCAAGACCGTGTTCACGACGCCGGCCTACCGTACGGCCGTCCTGAACACGATCGAGATGACCGTGGTCGTCGTCGGGGTCAGCGCCGTGCTCGCCCTTGGGATCGCCCTGTTGCTCAACCACGCGTTCATCGGCCGCGGGCTGGTGCGCACGATGATGATCGCGCCGTTCCTGATCGTGCCGATCGCGGCCGCGGTCTTCTGGGGGAACGGCATCCTGATGACCGGGTTCGGCCTGGTCGACGGTGTGCTCGGTCAGCTCGGGGTGCCCGGCGCCCAGGACATCGCCTTCCTCACCGACCATCCCAAGCTCGCCATCGAGATCGAGCTGATCTGGCAGTGGACGCCGTTCATGATGCTGATCCTGCTCGCCGGCCTGCAGTCGCAGGATCCCGAGGTGCTGGAGGCGGCGAGCATCGACGGCTGCAACGGGTGGCAGACGTTCGTGCACATGACGCTCCCCCACGTACGCCGCTATCTCGAACTCTCGATCGTGCTCGGCACGATCTTCATCGTCCAGAACTTCGACTCGGTCCTGGGCATGACCGGTGGGCTGAACTCCACCAACATCCCGTTCGCCGTCTACGAGACGTTCTACTCGGCCAAGGACTACGGGGTCGCCTCCGCACTGGGCGTCGTCGTGGTCATCGGCTCACTGATCATCGCGACCTTCGCGCTGCGCGTCGTGTCGTCCCTGCTCGAGGAGGAGAGCTGATGAACACCTGGAACCGGCAACGGGTGGCGAAGATCGTCATCCCGCTAGCAGCGTGGCTGGTCGGCATCATCTTCGTGATCCCGATCCTCTACATGGTCCTGACCTCGCTGCACGCGCCGCAGGACGCCCAGACGTACCCGCCCAGCTGGGGTGCCCCGCTGACGCTGGACAACTACACCGGCCTGTTCACCTCCGCGAACCCGATCACGCCGGCGCTGATCAACTCGGTGATCACCAGCGTGATCTCGACCCTGCTGGTGCTCGTCCTGGCCATCCCGGCGGCGTACGCCCTGGCGATCAGGCCGGTGAGGAAGTGGTCGGACGTGATGTTCTTCTTCCTCTCGACCAAGATGCTGCCGATGGTCGCGGGCATCCTGCCGCTCTACCTGTTCACGACGAAGGTCATCAACATGCCCGACAACGTGATCGTCCTGATCCTCATCTACACCGCGATGAACCTGCCGATCGCGGTCTGGATGATGCGCTCGTTCCTGGTCGAGGTGCCACCCGCGATCATCGAGGCGGCCTCGATCGACGGCGCCAGCACGTTCCGGATCCTCACCCGCATCGTGGCCCCGATCGCCATGCCCGGCGTCGCGGCCACCTCGCTGATCTGCTTCATCTTCGCCTGGAACGAGCAGCTCTACGCCAAGGTCCTCACTTCGGTCGCCGCGCAGACGGGACCGGTCTACGTGAACACCCTGATCCAGACCGAGCACGCCTACCTCGCCGAGCTGGCCGCCGGGGCGACGCTGATCTCGCTGCCCGTGCTCATCGCCGGGTTCGCCGCTCAGGACAAGCTGGTGCAGGGACTCTCCCTCGGGGCGGTCAAGTGACCTTTCCGCGACTCACGACGGGCCGACTCGGCGAGCTCTCCGCGGCCGTTGCCGTCCCCGCCTACGACCGCTCCGCCGTCACCCCCGGGATCGTGCATCTCGGGGTCGGTGGCTTCCACCGCGCCCATCAGGCGCGCTACGTCGACGACCTGCTCGCCTCGGGCGTCCGCGACTGGGGCATCGTCGGGGTGGGGCTGATGCCCCAGGACGTACGCATGCGGGACGCTCTCGCCGCACAGGACCATCTCTACACGCTCGTCGAGCGGGCACCGGACGGAGGCGTGCGGGGGCGGGTGATCGGCTCGATCATCGACTACCTCTTCGCACCCGACTCCCCCACGGACGTGCTGGCGCTGCTCACCGACCCACGCATCCGGATCGTGTCGCTGACCATCACCGAGGGCGGCTATCACGTCAACCAGGCGACCGGTGGCTTCGACGCCTCCGACCCCGCCATCCAGGCGGACCTGCGGCCGGATGCTGTGCCCTCGACCGCGTTCGGCTACGTCGTGGAGGCGCTGGCTCGCCGTCGGGCAGCCGGGGTGCCACCGTTCACGGTCATGTCGTGCGACAACATCGCCGGCAACGGGGAGGTCGCCCGGGCGATGCTGTCTTCCTTCGCCTCCTTGCGCGACCCGGGGCTGGGTGACTGGATCGGGTCGGAGGTGGCCTTCCCGAGCTCGATGGTGGACCGGATCACCCCGGCGACCACCGATGCCGACGTCGAGGAGGTCGGCTGGCGGTTCGGGATCGGAGACGCCTGGCCGGTGGTCAGCGAGCCGTTCTCCCAGTGGGTGCTCGAGGACCACTTCCCGCAGGGACGGCCGCCGTTCGAGCAGGCCGACGTCGAGATGGTGCCCGATGTCGAGCCGTACGAGCTGATGAAGCTGCGGCTCCTCAACGCCAGCCACCAGGCGCTGTGCTACCTCGGCTATCTCTCCGGCTACCGCTACGCCCACGAGGTCTGCACAGACCCGCTGTTCGTCGACTTCCTGCTCGGCTACATGTCGCAGGAGGGCGCTCCGACCCTGCCGCAGGTGCCTGGGGTGGACCTGCCGGGCTACCAGCAGGAGCTGATCTCCCGCTTCGCCAACCCCTACATCCGCGACACCCTGGCGCGGCTGTGCGCGGAGAGCTCCGACCGGATCCCCAAGTGGCTGGTCCCCGTCATCTCGGCCCAGCTCGCCTCGGGCGGCTCCGTGCGCCGGTCGGCGCTCGTCGTCGCTTCCTGGGCCCGCTACGCCGAGGGTGTCGACGAGCAGGGTGCGCCGATCGACATCGTCGACCGGCGCCGGGCAGATGTGACGGCCCGCGCGATCGCGCAGCGCGAGGACCAGCTCGCCTTCCTCCGCGACCCCGACCTCTTCGGCGACCTCGTCGACTCCCCTGAGTTCACCGAGCCGTACGCCGAGGCGCTGGCATCCCTGCACGCCGTCGGGGCTCGCAAGACCCTCGAGGCCTGGGGGCCGTAGTCCCGTCGCTCTAGCACGCGCTCACTCAGGTCGCGTGTCCGACGGCAGAGCGGACCCGGCCAGCTCCTCGCCCAGTGCCGTACGCCAGTAGAGCACCTCGCGGCCCGCGCGGCGCCGCATCACCACCCCGGCGTCGAGGAGCACACGCAGGTGGTTGCCGACGGCACCGACGGGCAGCTGGGTGAGTGCCGCGAGCTGCGTCGTGGAGCGTGGCGAGTCGAGCAGGGCGAGCACGCCGGCGCGGTTGGCGCCGATCAGCCGGGCCAGGGCTCGGGCGGGGTCGGCGCCATCGCTGCCGGTTCCAGCGAGCGCGCCCGAGACCGGGTAGATGATCGCGTAGCGCTGCGGCAGGTCCCAGGCCAGCCAGGAGCCGTCGCTGTGGACCGGCACGAAGCGGAGCTCGTGGGCGTCGGAGAGGTCCCGGGTGGGCAGGTCGTAGCCGTTGACCTGGAGGACCCCGTCACCGAGCCACTTCTTCTGCTTCGTGCCGAGGGTGTCGAAGACGCCGGCCCAGCCCTCGCTGGCGAGCTGGCTGGCGCGGGACACGATGTCGGCCTCCAGCACGCGTCGTCGACGCGGCCAGTCGGCCTGGACGGTCGCGGTCCAAATCCAGCGGAGCAGCTCGGTCACGGCCTCGCGGATCCCCGGTCGCTCCGCGGCGACCGGGAGATCGCCGGCGATCTCGCGTAGCTCGGCGCGCATGCGCGGCTCCTCCCAGGCGAGCAGTTGGGCGAGCTCGTCCTCGAAGGTGGCCCCGTCACCGAGCGGTGGCGGGGTGAGGAAGTCGGCCATCCACCCGGGCTTGTCGCCGCGGCGGGGCCGCCACATCGTCGCGTCGAGCGCCTTCAGCATCGGGTCGGAGGCCAGCAGATCTCGGTACGCCTCGAGGTAAGCAGCGCGGAAGGATCGCTGCCACGGGGTCCCGTTGGCGTCGGGACGGCTGAGGACGGTCAGCGCGGCCACCGTCTCATGGAGTGGGGAGACCACGAACCTGCTCTCGGCCAGCAGATCTGCCGGGATGATCCAGGTTCCCATCGCCACGACCTTTCGCGTGTGTGCGAATCATTATCCATGCGGGTCTCAACCGTCCCAGACTTCACAGCATGACGAGCACTTCCGCGCGGCCCACACCGACGACGTACGGGCAGCTCTTCTCGATCCCGGAGTTCCGGGTCCTCTTCGCCAACCGCTGTCTGGTGATGATCTCGGTGGCCGCCTCGTCGCTGGCCCTGGGGACGATCATGTACGAGACGACGGGATCGGCCCTGCTCAGCGCGCTGTCGATGTTCGGCGGGCCGCTGGTCTCGCTGGTCGTATCACAGCTGTTCCTCGGGCTCTCCGACACCCTGCGACCCCGCACCGGCCTGATGCTGCAGATGGCCGGGCCGCTGGTGGCCAACACGCTGCAGGCGGTGCCGGGGATGCCGTGGCAGGCACGGTTCGCGCTCCTGGTCATCCCCTACGCGGTGAACGCCATGCTCGCCGGCACGCAGTGGGTCGTGCTGCGGGACATCATGTCCGGCGAGTCCTACGCCCTGGGTCGCTCGACGCTGAACCTCGCCGTCGGCGGGATGCAGGTCGTCGGATACGGCCTCGGCGGTGTCGCTCTGCTGTGGCTCTCGCCCCAGACGCTGTTCGTGGTCGCGGCCGTCGTCAACCTACTCAGCCTGCTGACGATGCGGTTCGGCATCAAGGACCGGCCAGCCCCAGGACGTACGTCGGAGGGGGTCGTCGCCAGGACCCGCCGGATCAACCGGCTGCTTCTCGGCTCGCGGATCACCCGGCCGCTCTACCTCGCCGGTTGGGTGCCGAACGGGCTGATCGTCGGCTGCGAGGCGCTCTTCGTTCCCTACGGTCACGGTTCGCTCGCGGGCTATCTCTTCGCCGCCGGGGCGGCCGGGATGATGATCGGCGACCTGGGCGCCGGCCGCTTCCTGACGATCCCCCAGCGCGATCGTCTGATCGGCCCGCTGCGCTATCTCCTGGCCGCGCCCTTCCTCGTCTTCTGGCTCTCCCCGCCCGCCCCGGTCGCGGTGTGCGCGGTGCTCCTCGCCTCGGTCGGCTACGCCGCGTCGCTCCCGCTGCAGGAGCGCCTCATCACCCACACCACCGACGACATCCAGGGCCAAGCGCTCGGCCTCCAGGGCCAGGGCATGATGATCGGCCAAGCCATGGGCGCCGGCATCGGCGGCGCCATCGCCACCTACCTCGCCCCCGGCCACGCCATGGGACTCCTGGCCGCGGCCTCGTTGCTGGTCACCATCGGGCTCACCCCTGGCCTTCGGCGCTCCGCCCCGCCCTCGCTGGGCCGGTAGTCGCGGGCGGAAAACGCCGGAGCCCCGGCCACCGCGGGTGCGGTGGCCGGGGCTCCGGGGACGTACGTCAGCTGTCCTCCGCCCTTCGGGCGGTTACTCCCTCGCTCGGCGCGAGCGGACGAGCAAGCTCGCCGCTCGACCTCACTCGGTCGTCTCTGACGGCGTGGTCGAGCGGCTCGCGCCACCGCGGGTGCGGGTCACGACCTTCGGCGCCGGGGTCGAGGCGGTGCCATTGCTGACGACCGGGGCCTCTGACTTGGTCGCGGTCATCACCGCGCCCTCACCGGTGCTCACGACCTCGCGGCGGGCGCCGCGGCGCTGCCGGGTGACCACCTTGGGCTTGGAGTCGACCGGCTCGGCCGCAACCGGCTCGGCCGCAACCGGCTCGGCCACGATCGGCTCCGGCTTCGACTCGGGCTCGGTCGCCTCGGGCTCGACGGCCGGGGCCACGGGAGCGGGCTCCTCCTCGGCGACCGGCTCGGCTGCAACCGGCTCGGTGGCAACCGGCTCCGGCTTCGACTCGGTCGAACTGCCGACGACCGCGGCCAGGACCGGACGGCCGGTCGTGGCGGCACGGCGGGTGCGCGTACGCGTGGTGACCTTCGGGGCCTCCGGCTCGGCCGGGGTCTGCGGCTCGACCGGGGTCTCGGCGGCCGGGGTCTCGGCGGGGGTCTCGACCGGCTCGGGCGCCGGCGTGGACGCCTTGGACCGACGCGAACGCGTACGGGTCGTGACCTTGGGAGCCTCGACCGGCGCCGCCTCGGACGCGGCCTCGACGGGCTCGGCGACCGTCGGCTCCGCGGGGGTCTCGACCGGCTCGGCCACCGGGGCCGACGCCTTGGACCGACGCGAACGCGTACGGGTGGTGACCTTGGGCGCCTCTGCCGGCTCGGCGGGGGTCTCGACGGGCTCGGCCACCTGGGCAGCCGGCTCGTCGGTCTTCTCCACGCTGTCGCTCTGTCCGGCCATGGCGGCGAACTCGGCGGGCGTGGGCGTCTTGGCGGACTCCTCGACGGGCTCGGCGCGGTGCTCGGTGCCGATCTCGTCCTTGCCCTTCCCGCGGCCACCGCGACCGCCACGACGACGCGAACGCGGCTCGTCGGGGGCGACACCGGAGGACTTGCCGGCCTCGACCGGGTGCTCGTGGATCACGAGGCCACGACCGCCACAGGCGTCGCAGTTCTCGGAGAAGGCCTCGAGCAGGCCGGTGCCGATCCGCTTACGGGTCATCTGCACCAGGCCCAGCGAGGTGACCTCGGCGACCTGGTGACGGGTCCGGTCGCGGCCCAGGCACTCGACCAGGCGACGAAGCACCAGGTCACGGTTGGACTCGAGGACCATGTCGATGAAGTCGACGACGATGATGCCGCCGATGTCGCGCAGCCGGAGCTGGCGCACGATCTCCTCGGCCGCCTCGAGGTTGTTCTTGGTGACCGTCTCCTCCAGGTTGCCGCCGGAGCCGGTGAACTTGCCGGTGTTGACGTCGACGACGGTCATCGCCTCGGTGCGGTCGATGATCAGCGAGCCACCCGAGGGCAGCCAGACCTTGCGGTCCAGGCCCTTCGCGATCTGCTCGTCGATGCGGTACGCAGCGAAGGCGTCGGCCTCGCCGTCGTACTTCTCCACGCGCTCCTCGAGGTCGGGTGCGACCGACTGGACGTAGTCCTTGACGGTCTCCCACGACGAGTCGCCGGAGATGACCAGCTTGGCGAAGTCCTCGGTGAACAGGTCGCGGACGACCTTGAGGGTCAGGTCGGGCTCGCCGTAGAGCAGCTGCGGGGCGTTGCCGTTGGCCTTCTTCTCGATGTCCTCCCAGCGCGCCTTGAGCCGCTCGACGTCACGCGTGAGCTCGTCCTCTGCGGCGCCCTCGGCAGCGGTGCGTACGATCACGCCGGCCGTGTCGGGGACGATCTCCTTCAGGAGGGTCTTGAGGCGGTTGCGCTCGGTGTCGGGCAGCTTGCGGGAGATGCCGGAGGTGGTGCCGTCGGGCACGTAGACCAGGAATCGGCCGGCCAGCGAGATCTGCGAGGTCAGGCGGGCGCCCTTGTGGCCGATCGGGTCCTTCGTCACCTGGACGAGCACCTTCTGGCCGGAGGTCAGCACCGACTCGATCTTGCGGGGCTGGCCCTCCTTCCAGCCCAGCGAGGCCCAGTTGACCTCACCGGCGTAGAGCACGGCGTTGCGGCCCTTGCCGATGTCGATGAACGCGGCCTCCATGCTCGGCAGCACGTTCTGGACACGGCCCAGGTAGACGTTGCCGATCAGGCTGGTCTGGCTCTCGCGGGCGACGTAGTGCTCCACGAGCACCTTGTCCTCGAGCACCGCGATCTGGGTGAGGTCCTCGAGCTCACGGATCACCATGACCCGGTCGACCGACTCGCGGCGGGCCAGGAACTCGGCCTCGCTCACGATCGGAGCGCGACGACGACCGGCCTCGCGGCCCTCGCGGCGGCGCTGCTTCTTCGCCTCCAGGCGGGTCGAGCCCGCCAGCGCGGTGATCTGGTCGTCGCCGGTGCGGCTCTGGCGGACCTTGGTGACGGTGTTCTCCGGGTCGTCCCCGGTAGCGGCGTCGCCCGAGGCCTCGCCGGCCCGGCGACGGCGGCGGCGACGGCGCGAGGACGTTCCGCCCTCGCCCTGGTCGGCGTCGGCGTCCTTGCCGGCGTCGTCGTTCTCGGCCTCGGCGTCCTCGGAGCTGTCGTCGTTGTCGGACGCGTCGGAGGCGTCGGCGTCCCCGTTGGCACCCTTGCGACGGCGACGGCCGCCACGGCGGCGACGGCGACGGCCGTTGCCGCCGCCCTCACCGTCGTCCGAGCTGTCGTCGGACTCGGTGCCGGACTCGGTCTCGGACTCGGGCACGGTGGTCTCGGCCTCGGGCTGCGTCTCGTCGGCGGCCTTCTCCTCGACCGGGGCCGCGTTGCGCGAGCCGCGCTTGCGGGTCCGGGTCGGGGCCGCCTCCTCCTTCGCGACCTCGGCGCCGGGCTCGGCGGCGGGCTCGGCGGCCTGCGGCTCGTCCTCGGCGGGCGCTTCGACAGCGGCCTCGACCGGCTCCTCGACGGGCTTCGGCTCCGCCGTCTTACGCGTACGCCGGCGGGTGGTCGTCTTGGTCGGCGCCTGGAACAGCACCGCGGGGGCCGGCGGACCGGCCTGCTCGGCCTCGGTCTCCTCGAGGGTCTCGTCGGCGAGCTCCTCCGCGGGGGTCTCGACAGGCTCGGCCACAGGCGCGGCGGCCTTCTTGGCGGCCGTCTTCTTCGCGGTAGTCCGCTTGGCGGCGGTCTTCTTCGCCGCCGTCTTCTTGGCCGGAGCCTCGACGGTCTCGGCGGGAGTCTCTGGGGTCTCGGCCTCCGGGGCGGCGGTGGCCTCGGTGGTCTCGACCTCGGCCGGCGCCGGGGCGGCGGTCTTCTTGGTCGTACGCTTCCGGGTCGTCTTCTTCGCCGCCGTCTTCTTGGCGGGGGCCTCGGCTGCCTCAGCGGCCTCGGCGGTCTCGTCGGCGGGGGCCTCGACGGCCTCCGCCGGAGCCGCGGCGGCCTTCTTGGTGGTGCGCTTGCGCGTGGTCTTCTTCGCCGCGGTCTTCTTCGCGGGGGCGGTCTCGCCGGTCGCTTCCGCGTCGGGCGTGGGGGTGTCGGTCACCGGAGTCTGCGCCGTTTCAGCGCCGTTCTCGGTGTTCTCGACAGTGGTCTCGTCGGCCATGCCGTTCTCCTCATCCAGGACCTTCACAGGTGCCGGATAGTCAGGTGCCGGGAAACGGGCGCTGCGCAGTGTCGAACTTTTTCCACGTAGCAGCCGCGTCGCGGCGCAAAGCTTGTCAGGGCGGCGGCATCCTCCGCAGCGGTGCGTCACAGGTGGCGGTTCGTCACCTGCCGCGGTCGCTCGGCCGTCCGGGACCTTCCCGGGCGAGTCGCTCTCACTGACCTGCTAGGCCTGCGTCGCGGTCTGGTGACGCCCTACCTCCTGTGTGCCGGAGTGCGGCCCCGGAGGGTCCACGCCGGCGAGGCGTCGTCGGACTGTCCATTCCTCGGGTCGGGCCCGATTATTTGAGCAGTCGTCTCGGAGTATCGCATACACCCTGTCGACAGACCGATATCCGGACACCAACGAAACTCAGGGAAGGACTGCTTCCTTCATCTGGCGCGACTTGTAGACGTTCACGATCACCACGCCGTCGAGCCATGCGGTGAGCCGCTCGGCCTCGGTCTCCAGCGCCTTCCGGCCGGCGTCGCCGATGTCGTGGCGCACGATCGGGTGTACCCGGCCGTCGTCGTCCTGCGCCCAGGCCCCGACGATCCGGCCGTCCCACCAGGCGGTGTTGCCGGCGTTGCCGTTGGAGTCGAAGAGGTACGCCACATCCTCCGTGTCCAGATAGAACCCGCGTTCCTTCCAGCCCATGACGGTGGGGTCGAGGGTGGGCAGCAGCGCGGCCCAGGGCTCGATCTCGGGCTCCGGCGAGGTGGCGATCGGGTCATCCGGGAGCACCCAGCCGGTGCCGCCGCCCTCGAGCCCGACCTCCACGGCACCGACCGCCGCGAGCGCGGCCCGCACCGCCGACTTCGTGGAACCCAGCCACCAGACCAGGTCTGCCTCGGTCCCGGGACCGAAGGTCCACAACCAGCGGCGGACGAGCTCGGCATAGCCCTCCGCAGGCGCAAGCGGGTCCGGCACCTCGTCGAGCCACGACTCGGTCAGCGTCCAAGCGGGCTTGTTCAGCCGCCAGTGACCGAGGTTGGTCGCCCGCACCAGCCGACCCTGCGCCGCGAGGGTGCCGATCACCCAGCGACCGATCGGAAACTCTCCGCCCCACTTCTTCCCCGGCGTGCCGAGCTGGAAACGCGCGTCGAGCTCCGGGACCAGCTCGCGCAGCTGCGTCGTGGTCCGCGGCACGCCGTCGGCCAGCGCCGCCAGCGTCGCCGCGTACGCCTTCTCGATCCAGCCGTCCTGGTCCTCGTGAATGCCGCCGGAGGTCAGCCACTTGTAGAGGTTCTTCTCCTCCTGGGCCGCCACCCGGGCCGAGGCGCTCCCCAGCGCGGCCGGCAGCAGGTCGCGCGGGAAGGCGAAGAGCGTACGCCGCATCGCCAGCTGCTTGACCAGCGACCGCTCCTCGTAGAGGGCTCGTTCGACGTCCTCGATCTGGAGATCGCGGACCCGCGCGTGCAGCGCGAGGTGGACGGTCGCCGCCTCGGTCGCATGCCAGGCGGTCATCGCCTGCGTCGCGGCCGCCACGTCGGCGTACCTGTGGGCGGGGGCGAGCCCGTGCCTGCGGGCCAGCCTCGCCCGGCGCTCACGATCGGTGACCATTCTCATCGGCGAAGCCTCACCGAAAGCACGTTAGTGGAGCGGGTCGCCGATCGTGCCGGAAACCTCGTCGTAGATGCCCTGGCTGAGCCGGGTCAGAAGCGGCAGCCCGCCGTGCTCGGGACCGACCTTCAGGCCGCCGATGCGCTCCAGTCCGGTGACGACGTCGTCGGGACGAACGGTCGGTGTGCCGTGCTTGAGCAGGAGCTCCAGCCGGGAGCCACGCTCGCGGGGCGCCGAGGCGAGGCGTACGACCGCGCCTCGGGCATCGAACTCACGCAGGCCCTTCTTGGTCATCCGGGACACGATGACCTCCTCGGCGCCGAGGAACGCCTCGACCGCCGCTGCGGCCTCCTCCGGCGCCGCCGGCAGGTCGATGATCCACTCGCTGCCGGTGAGCAGGTCGGCCAGCGCGCCCTTGGGCGAGGTGGCGGTGTCGACGACGTCGATCAGGTCGAGGCCGTCGGGCATGACCTCGTCCAGGGCAGCCTTGGTCGCGGCCGGGTCGACCGTCTCGCGCAATCCCAGCTCGACGTACTCGGCCTCGCTCGCCGCTCCCGTCGGAGCCGCGCCGGCGTATGAGATCCGCGGGTGCGGGTTGAAGCCCGAGGAGTACGCCACCGGGATCCGGGCCCGCGCGACCGCGCGCTCGAAGGCGCGGCTGAAGTCGCGGTGGCTGGTGAACCGGAGCCGGCCGCGCTTCGCGTAGCGGATGCGGAGACGCTGGACCGGCGGGGCCTGCTGTTCGGGCTGTTGGCGCACGGGTCGATTATGTCGGTCCAGGGGCGCGATCACCCATCCGGCGAATGGAAGGCGAACGGTCTGTAACGGTTTGCACACCAAAAATGGGAGACTCGCGCGGTGACCCACCACAGAAGCAGGAAGTTCTCGGTACGCCTCAAGGAGCTTTTGCCGATCTTCGCGGTGGTCCTCACGGTCGGCGCCATCGCTGCCCTGACCGTTCTCGCGCCCCGGCTGAGCGACTCCAGGCAGGCCTCCGCGGACACCTCTTCCTCGCCGAGCGCCGATCCCGATGCCAGCCCGTCGGCCTCCGCCTCGGTGCTGTCGGAGCCGCTCCCGAAGTTCAAGACGCTGGACGCGCCGCCGGCGATCGACAAGGTCCCGAAGAAGCCGAAGATCGACCCGTGCGCGGTCCCGCGCAACCTGACCGTGATGACCTTCAACATCAAGGGTGGCCGGGTCTCTCCCGGCGAACTCGGCGGCATCGCGGGCGTGATCCGGGCCTCCGGCGCCGACGTCGTACTCCTCCAGGAGGTCGACCAGAACCGCCGCCGCTCCGGCAACGTCGACCAGCCGGCGATCATCGCCTCGCACTTGGGCATGCAGTCGGTCTTCGGCGCCAACGCCTACATCACCGACCGCGGTGGCTACGGCACCGCGATCCTGTCGCGCTTCCCCATCGACGGCTACGACAACACCCACCTGCCCAACCGCGACGGCAAGGAGCAGCGCGGCGTGCTCCGGGCCAACATCATCGTCGAGGGCCAGCGCCTGGTCGTCTTCAACACCCACCTCGACCACACCTCCGACTCGCTGCGGCAGGCCCAGATCGGTGCGGTCATGTCCAAGGTCAACGCCTACGACGGCGCCAAGCTCCTCGGCGGCGACCTGAACGCGGGCGACGGCTCCAGCGTCCTGGGCGCCGCACTGGGCACGCTGTCCGACGCCGGGGCCTCTCTCGGCGCCAGCCACGACGGCGGCGGCCGCGTCGACTACCTCCTCCCCAACTCCTGGCTCTCCGCCGGAGACGGCAACGTCACCCCCACCGGCCTCTCCGACCACCACGCCGTCAGCATCGACTTCGCCATGCGCGGCGCCGCGAACTGCTGATTCACCGGACGCAGGTTCACCGGGCGTGGGAGCATCCCGCCCATGTCCAACACGGCGCTGCCCCAGGCGCATGAGCAGAACCAGCAGGACGCGGCAGGGTCGAGGGTTCCGTCGCCTTCGCCGTTGCACGAGCGGCCCACTCAGGCGATGGCTGTCGCCGCCTTTGTTCTGTGCTGCTTCCTCTTCAACCCCGTCGCCGTCATCATCGGCATCGGACTCGCGATCACGGTGTTAGTTCAGTCGAAGCCGACACGCAACCACGGAGTCAGGAAGGCAATCACGGCGATCGTGATTGGCGTCTGCGGGCTGGTTCTCGTATCCGGTCTGTTCGCCTGGCTCTGGTCTTTCACCTATGGCACCAACATCGACCGCGACAAGAACGGTGCTGTGACTTCGAGCGGGCTCACGGTGCCCGACCTGCTGCGGGTCGGTGACTGCTTCGACGACGACAACCCCGTGGGCGAGCCGGTCTTCCTCTACACAATCGACGTCGTGCCCTGCTCCGAGCCGCACCAGTGGGAGGCATACCACCACTTCAACCTCGCCGACGGACCGTGGCCCGGAGACAACGAGGTTGCCTGGCTCGCAGATCCGTGGTGCCGTACCGCTTTCCACGGATTCATCGGCGAGCGTGAGGGCCCGAGTGACCTGCGGATGGATTTCTACGTGCCCAGCGAGGTGACCTGGCAGTCCGGCGACCGTCATGTCGTGTGCTACCTGGGGACCGGGTCACCGACGACCGACTCGCTGCGCGGCTCCGCCTGGCGGGATACCCCTTAGATGCGGTCCGAGATGGTCGATACGACGGGACGTCTGCGTCGCTCTACCAATCAGTGATGGACGTAGATGTCCCGTCGTATCGGCCTGGCGGAGGCGTGAAAGACTCCCGGGCGTGATCGAACTCCGGCCTGCCACCGCCGCCGACGTCCCCGTACTTCTGGAGCTGTGGGAGGTGGCCGCGGAGAACGACGCACGGCCGACCGACTGCGCGGCAAAGGTCGAGACGCTGATCGCGCGCGACCCGGAGGCCTGCACGGTCGCGATCACCGAGGACGGCCGGGTCGTCGGCTCCCTGATCTCCGGCTGGGACGGCTGGCGCGCCCACCTCTACCGTCTGGCGGTCCACCCCGACGTACGCCGCCAAGGGCTGGCCCGCCGCCTCCTGGATCACGCCGAGGCCCGCCTCGTGGCGCTCGGCGCGGGCCGGATCGACGCGATGGTCCTGGAGGGCAACGACCTGGGGCAGTCGCTGTGGAAGAGCTCGGGGTACGAGTCGCAGGCCGAGTGGCGTCGTTGGGTCCGCCCGGTCGGCTGAACGGCGGGTAACCGGTCGCCAAAGAGACCGAGTCGGGTCTACGTTCAGCGGATGGATTTCCTGACCCCCGAAGACCTTCCCGCACCCGCCGGCTACAGCCACACGGTGATCACCGACCCCGGCGCCCGGCTGGTCGTGACCTCGGGCCAGGTCGGCATCACCGCCGAGGGCGCCACGGCCGACGGCTGGGAGGCACAGACCCGGCAGACCTTCGTCAACCTCGGCGTGGCCCTGGCCGCTGCGGGCGCGAGCTGGGCGGACGTGGTGAAGCTGACCTACTTCGTCGTCTCCACCACCGAGCTGCCGCTGATCCGCGCGGTACGCGACGAGTTCGTCGACCTCGCGCACCCGCCGGCCAGCTCGCTGGTTCAGGTCGCCGGCCTCTTCCGCCCCGACGTACTCATCGAGATCGAGGCGACCGCCGCCATCAGCTGACCGGTCAGCCAGATCAGGTACGCCGACCCATCCCGAGGACGCCCAGGCGCTCGATGCCCTAGCCTCCGCGCCATGGATCACCCGCCGGCGGCGCTCGGCCCACAGGCCGAACAGTCGTCGCACCTGGCCTGGATCGCTCTGGCGCTCACCTTGGTGTGGGTTCCTCCGCTCGGTCTGCTGATCGGTCCTCTGGACACATTCTTGGGCCTGGCGTGCACATTCGGCGGCACGACCCTCGCCATCATTGTGCTCCTGCGCTCACGCCACGGCGTCGACCACGGCAAGGTGCCGGCGTCGATCGCCTTGGCAAGTGCCGCGCTGCACCTGGCTGTCACTCTTGCGCTCGCTCTGATCCTGGTGACGACCACAGAAGCCATAGACGTTCCCGTGGTTGCGGAGACGATCTCGAGATGGCGAAGGATCCCGGTTGGCCCGTTCCTCCGGAAGAATCCGTCACCGGTGACTGCCTGCTGAGTATCGAGAGCCCAACCCTCACCTCCTGCGACGAGCCTCACCGGGTGGAGGTCGCCGGCACCTACACGCTTGCCGACAAGGGCTGGTTCGAGGATGCGGAAGCCGAGGCTGATCCGCTCTGCTCCAACGCCGTAGCGAAGTACCTCGGTATCTCCGAGGACGAGGCTGCCTGGCGCTACGGATTCTCCGTCTCCGGAGACGAGCCCTACGTGGTCTCCTGCTGGGCCGTCTCCGAAGACTCCGTCACCGGAACGATGCGCGCCAATCGACCCTGACCAGGACCTATGCCGTCACAATCCCCCATGTGCGGTGAAGTGACGGCTGAAGTCGCGCCGGTCCCCACCACTTCCATGCACATGGGGGAAGGTGACGCCTCCAGGCGAGTCGTACGACTCAGACCACGCTGAGCGGCAGCAACTTCTTGCCCGTCGGGCCGATCTGGATGTCGGTGTTCATCTCCGGGCAGACGCCGCAGTCGTAGCAGGGGGTCCAGCGGCAGTCCTCGACCTCGATGTCCTCGCCGTTGGCGACGGCGAGAGCGTCTTCCCAGTCGGCCCAGAGCCAGTCCTTGTCGAGACCGGAGTCGAGGTGGTCCCAGGGGAGGATCTCGTCGTACTCACGCTCGCGGGTGGTGTACCAGTCGAGGTCGACGCCGGTGCCGGCAAGACCGGTCTCGGCGGCGGTCATCCAGCGGTCGTAGGAGAAGTGCTCGCTCCAGCCGTCGAAGCGGCCGCCGTCGCGCCAGACATGCTCGATGATCCGGCCGACGCGGCGGTCGCCGCGAGACAGCAGGCCCTCGACGATGCCGGGCTTGCCGTCGTGGTAGCGGAAACCGATCGCGCGGCCGAACTTCTTGTCGGAGCGGACCATGTCGCGCAGCTTCTGCAGCCGCTCGTCGGTGGTCTCGTGGTCGAGCTGGGAGGCCCACTGGAAGGGGGTGTGGGGCTTGGGTACGAAGCCACCGATCGAGACGGTGCAGCGGATGTCGTTGCGGCCCGACACCTCGCGGCCCTTGGCGATGACCTTCTTGGCGAGCTCGGCGATCTGGAGCACGTCCTCGTCGGTCTCGGTCGGCAGGCCGCACATGAAGTAGAGCTTCACCTGGCGCCAGCCGTGGCTGTAAGCCGCACCGACGGTGCGGATCAGGTCCTCCTCGGTGACCATCTTGTTGATCACCTTGCGCATCCGCTCGGAGCCACCCTCGGGGGCGAAGGTCAGACCAGAGCGACGGCCGTTGCGGGAGAACTCGTTGGCCAGGGTGATGTTGAAGGCGTCGACACGGGTCGAGGGCAGCGAGAGCGACACGTTGGTGCCCTCGTAGCGGTCGGCCAGGCCGGTCGCTACGTCACCGATCTCGGTATGGTCCGCCGAGCTCAGCGAGAGCAGGCCGACCTCCTCGAAACCGGACTTCCGGATTCCGTTCTCGACCATGTCGCCGATGGTGGTGATCGAGCGCTCGCGCACCGGGCGGGTGATCATCCCGGCCTGGCAGAAGCGGCAGCCGCGGGTGCAGCCGCGGAAGATCTCCACCGAGAACCGCTCGTGCACGGTCTCAGCCAAGGGCACCAAGGGATTCCGCGGGTAGGGCCACGCGTCGAGGTCCATCAGGGTGTGCTTGCGCACCCGCCACGGGATGTCGGGGCGGTTTGGGACCACGGCCTCGATCTGGCCGTCGGCGGCGTAGTTCACGTCGTAGAACTTCGGGACGTAGACGGCCCCGGAGACGGCCAGTCGCCGCAGCAGCTCGTCGCGACCGCCGGGGCGACCGTCCTGCTTCCACTCGCGCACGACCTCGGAGATCTTGAGCACGACCTCCTCGCCGTCGCCGAGCACGGCAGCGTCGAGGAAGTCGGCGATCGGCTCGGGGTTGAACGCGGCGTGGCCGCCGGCGAGCACCACCGGGTCGTCGTCGCCACGGTCGACCGCGTGCAGCGGGATCCCGGCGAGGTCGAGTGCGTTGAGCATGTTGGTGTAGCCGAGCTCGGTCGAGAACGAGAGCCCGAAGACGTCGAACGCCTTCACCGGACGGTGTGCGTCGACGGTGAACTGCGGGATCGGCCCCTGCTCGTCGCCCTCGCGCATGATCTTCTCGAGGTCGGGCCACACGGCGTAGGTGCGCTCGGCGGCGATCCAGTCGCGCTCGTTGAGCACCTCGTAGAGGATCTGGACACCCTGGTTGGGCAGGCCGACCTCGTAGGCGTCGGGGTACATCAGCGCCCACCGCACCTCGACCTCGTCCCACTTCTTGACGGTCGAGTTGAGCTCCCCACCGACGTACTGGATCGGCTTGGACACCAGCGCCAGGCGCGGCTCCAGCCGAGGGAAGACGGACTCAGGAACGAGGTCGCTCTGGGCGACGGTCACGATGGGCACCTCAAAGCTCGGGAACGATCAACCCCAAGCGTACGCCGCCCCCTGACTCCCCTACCAAACCTGGCGCCGCGAGGACAGAATGCCGGGCATGGCTTTGCGTACGTGGGCAGGAGAGTTCGCCGGAGGAACCATTGCGACAGGCATGGCCAGGCTCAACGCCCGGCATCCGTGGAGCCACAACGACCACTTCCACAGCTGGATCCTCGCGAACCTGCCGGCGCTGCGTCGCGGCGCGCTGGACGTCGGCTGCGGCCGCGGCGAGCTCGTGGCCGCGCTGTCGCCGCGGTTCGCGTCGGTCCGCGGGAACGATCGCGACGAGGAGATGCGGCGACATGCCACCGCTCGCTGCACGGGTCTCGCCAACGTGACCATCGACGGTCGTCCGTGGTCCGAGGCCACGAGCCCGATCGACCTGGTCACGATGGTCGCCGTCCTGCACCATCTCGACATCGCCGCCGCTCTCGC
Source organism: Nocardioides sp. NPDC023903 (assembly GCF_040639295.1). Lineage (NCBI taxonomy): Bacteria > Bacillati > Actinomycetota > Actinomycetes > Propionibacteriales > Nocardioidaceae > Nocardioides > Nocardioides sp. NPDC023903. Next base: position 96,194 of record NZ_JBEZZS010000018.1, read on the forward strand.
CGACGTGCGCCGCCTCCTGGAGCCAGGTGGGCGGTTCCTGGCGGTCGGCCTCGCCCCGCCGCGCAGCGCGACGGACCATCTGTGGGACCTCGCGTCCGCCGTCACGAACCCGGTGATCGGCTATGTCAAGCATCCGTGGCCATCAGCCGACGGCGTACCCGTCACCCCAGTCCCGATCAAGGACCCGACGATGCCCTTCGACGAGCTGCGAGAGATCGTCCTCGACGTCATGCCCGGCGCCTCGGTCCGGCGGCGCCTCGGCTTCCGGCACACGATCGCGTGGACCAAGCCGTCCTAGCGGAGCGGAAATGGCCGTTGGGGCCGCCCCTCCCGGACGGCCCCAACGGCCCTGAGCTCAGAGCCAGTGGCTCAGAACAGCGTGGTGAGCAGCAGGTTCGGGGAACCGGTGCCCGGGTTGGTGACCACGTCGGGAACGCCGGCGCCGGTCAGGCCCGTGGCGACGTCGGCCGGGGTGGCCGAGGGGTTCGCCTCGAGGAAGAGCGCGGCGGCACCGGCGACGTGGGGGGTCGCCATCGACGTACCGGAGATGGTGTTGGTCGAGCCGTCGTTCCAGGCCGAGGTGATGTCGACGCCGGGGGCGAAGATGTCGAGGCACTCACCGGTGTTGGAGAAGTCCGCGGCGGCGTCGGCGTTGTCGGTGGCACCGACGGTGATCGCCTCCGGAACGGCCGCCGGCGAGGAACCGCAGGCGTCGGAGCTCTCGTTGCCGGCCGCGACTGCGTAGGTCACGCCGTCGGCGATCGAGGCCTGGACAGCCGCGTCGAGAGCGGCGTCGTTGCCGCCACCGAGCGACATGTTGGCGACGGCCGGGCCGTCGGTGTGGTTCTCGGTGACCCACTCGATGCCCGCGACGACACCCTCGGTGGTGCCGGAGCCCTGGTCGTCGAGGACGCGGACCGGAACGATCGTGGCCTCCTTGGCCAGACCGTATGTGGTGCCCGCGACGGTGCCGGCGACGTGGGTGCCGTGGCCGTTGCCGTCGGTCGGGTCGGTGTCGCCGTCGACGGCGTCGAAGCCCTCACCGATGCGGCCGCTGAACTCGGAGTGGTCGGTCGCGACACCGGTGTCGATGATGTAGGCGGTCACGCCGGCACCGGTCTGCTCGTAGTGGTAGTTCTTGTCGAGCGGCAGTGCGGCCTGGTCGACCCGGTCCAGGCCCCAGGTCGGGTCCGCCTGGTCGCCCTGGGTGGTGTAGCGGTGGTTGGCCTGCACGTAGGCGACGTCCGGGTTGGAGCGGACCTCGTCGAGCGCGTCCTTGTCGAGCGAGGCGGAGAAGCCATTGAACGCCGTGTTGAAGACCTCCCGTACGTCTCCACCGGCGTCGCGGGCGTCACTGCGCACCGACTTGGCCTCGGACTTGGCCACGTCGCTGCGGCCCTGCTTCTCCATCACGACGATGTACTCACCCTCGATTGCGGTCGAGGCGTCCGCGCCGCGCAGCGGTGCCGGACTGTCCGCGGCGCCGGCCGGGACGGTGAAGGCGATCGCCGACGCTGCTGCTCCAACAGCTACGGCGGAGATGACTGCCGGCGCCTTGAAGGCCCGGTTCTTGATGGTTCGGTTCACGAACTGACTCCCGTCATCGTGCGGCCCGATGGGGCCACAACCATTCATTGCACCGGACTTGGGAACCGCCTGTAGGTGGTCCCACGCGCAGACCTCGCACGTGCCGGCCGAACGCCCTGCGCCCTCCCTACGGCCGCAACCCGAAGCGTTCGGTCAACCACGTAATCACGTTACGTAGAACCCGTAACGACCCAACTCTTCGCATTGCAGCAACGTGCAGATACCAAAGGTGAACACCTATAAACAGCCCATAAACAAGGCAGGAAAAATGGCTTGTAACCCAACACACCGGGCCGCTCGCGTAACGCGAGCGACCCGGTGCGGTCAATCCTCAGACGAGCGCCTCAGATCAGGCGATAGAGGTGTCGTCGATCAGGAAGCTGGTCCCGAGCGAGGAGTCCTCGGTGCCGGTGAACGTCAGCGTGACGGTGCTGCCGGCGAAGGACCCGAGCGAGAACGACTTCAACGAGTACGACGAGCTCGCGTTCAGGTTGGAGTACGTCGCCAGCGTCGTCGAACCGACCTTGACGGTCAGCTTGTCGTAGGCCGTCGAGGTGGTCGTCTCATTGGTGATCACCCGCAGGTAGAACGACAGGGTCTTGCCGGTCGTCGGCAGGGTGACCGACTGCGACAGGTTGTCGGTGCGGGCGGTGCCGTAGCCGTTCAGCCACGCCTTGTAGGAGCCCGAGCGGGCGGGGGCGCCGCTCGAGTTGTCGATCACGCCCGAGGAGGCGCTCCAGCCGGTCGCGCCCGACTCGAAGCCCGGGTTGGTGAGCAGGTTGCCCGTGGTCGGCGGGTCCGTCGGGTCCGTGCCACCGCTCCACAGCGAGTAGAGGAGGCGGTTGGGAGAACCGGTCCCGGGCGAGGTGACCACGCCGGTGGTGGCGTTGGAGTTGATCGCCGAGGCGACGGCGGATGCCGATGCCGTCGGGTTCGCCTGCAGGTAGAGCGCCGCCACTCCGGCGACGTGCGGGGTCGCCATCGACGTACCGGAGATCGTGTTGGTCGCCGTGTTGGAGGTGTGCCACGCCGAGGTGATCGAGGAGCCGGGGGCGAACAGGTCGACGCACGAGCCGATGTTGGAGAAGCTCGACCGGGCGTCGGTGTTGGTCGTCGAGCCGACGGTCAGGGCACCGGCCACCCGAGCGGGCGAGCCGTTGCACGCGTTGGCACCGGAGTCGTTGCCCGCGGCCACGGCGTAGGTGACGCCGTCCGCCATCGAGCTGGAGACCGCGGAGTCGAGGGTCGAGGAGACCCCACCGCCGAGCGACATGTTGGCTACCGCCGGACCGGAGGTGTGGTTGGAGGTCACCCAGTTCACACCCGCGATCACACCGGCGGTCGTGCCGGACCCGGAGGCGTCGAGCACGCGGACGGGCACGAGCGTGACGTTCTTGGCGACGCCGTACGTCGACCCGCCGACGGTGCCGGCCACGTGGGTGCCGTGGCCGTTCTCGTCCTCGGTGCTGGACCCGATGGCGGTGTAGCCGGAGGTCACCCGGCCACCGAAGTCCGCATGCGCGGAACGGATGCCGGTGTCGATGATGTACGCCTTCACACCCGAGCCGGTGTAGTCGTAGTGGTAGTTCGAGTTCAGCGGCAGGTTGCGCTGGTCGATGCGGTTGAGACCCCAGGTGGGGTTGGCCTGGTCGCCGCTGGCCTTCACGACCTGGTTGGCCTCGATGTAGTCCACGTCGGGGTTGCTGCGGAGCGCGTCGAGCGCGTCGGCGTCGAGCGTGGCGGAGAATCCGGTGACCGCCTTGTCATAGGCGTACTTCACCGAGCCACCCTTCTCCTTCGCGAGCGCCCGGGCGTCGGCGGCGTTGGCCTTGGCCGCCGCACCGTTGCCCTTCATCACGACGATGTAGGAGTTGTCGATGGCCGTCGACTTCTCGGCACCGATCAGCGGTGCCGGGCTGTCTGCCGCGCCGGCGGGACCGGACATGGCCAGGATGGTGGTAGCCGCACCGACGGCGGTGACCGTCGCTGCTGCCAGTGCGCCGAGGCGCTGGATTTTGTGGGGTCGGTTCACGGTTACTGCTCCCGTCGTCAAGCAGCCTCGGGATGAGGGCTGCAAGGGGTAACAGATGCCCTGTAGGGCACCGGGAGGGAACGTAATCGAGTTTAATTTCGATGAAACGCGACATCTTTTCGCACTGCAGCAACCTGCAGGCGATCACGCGAGCGGAGGTCCTGAAGTGGTCCGGACCGGTCCAGACCGGTGCGTCGCGAGCGGGCCGAGATGCCGAGCAGCACACCCACCGCCAGCAGGGCCGCGATCATCGAGGAACCGCCGTAGGAGATCAGAGGTAGCGGCACCCCCGTGACCGGCATGATGCCCAGGCACATCCCGATGTTCTGGAAGCTCTGGATGCCGAGCCAGCACACGATCCCGGCTGCCGCCACGCGCCCGAAGAGATCGTCGGTGCGCGCCGCGATCCGCAGTCCGCGCCACAGCACGACGCCGATCAACCCGATCACCAGCAGCGAGCCGACCAGCCCGAGCTCCTCCCCCACGACCGTGAAGATGAAGTCGGTGTGCTGCTCGGGGACGAAGCCCGCACGGGCCTGCGATCCCTCGAACAGACCCTGCCCGAAGATGCCGCCGTCACCGATCGCGATCCGCGCCTGCTGCACGTTGTAGCCGGCCCCGCGTGGATCCAGCGACGGATCGGTGAACGCCATGAACCGGTTGATCTGGTACTGCTTCAGCACCCCGGTCGCGACCACCGTCGTGGCACCCGCCACGCCGGTCAACGCCAGCAGCGCCAGCCATCGCCGCGGTGTTCCCGCGGCCGCGAGCACGCAGAAGACCGTCACACCGAGCACCAGCGTGGTGCCGAGGTCGGGCTGCAGCAGGACCAGGACGATCGGCACCGCCGCGACCAGGATCATCGCGACCACGTCGCCCAGCGACACCCGTGCCCGCCAACGGCCCTCGCTGCGCTCGGCCAGGACCAGCGCCATCGCGACGACCACGGCCAGCTTGGCCAGCTCCGAGGGCTGGACCTGCACCGGCCCGAGGACCACCCACGACTTCGACCCGTTGACCGTCGATCCCATCACCAGGACCAGCACCAGCCCCACCACCGCGCCCAGGTAGACCACCGGCGTCAGGAGCCGGACCCAGCGGTGGTTGGTCGCGACCACGCCCACCATCAGCACCAGCCCGGCGGCCACGTTGATCGCCTGTTTGCGCAGGTAGGCGGTGGTGTCGCCACCGGTGATCGCGTCCCGGTGGATGGTCGCGGACCAGACCAGCAGCACCGAGAGCGACACCAGGACCAGCACCGCGCCCAGGAGGACCAGGTCGATGCGGCGTACGAAGGCCATCACGTCGTTCTTCATGCTCCGGCCTCAGTCCTTCGGGGCGACGATCGAGCCGTCGGCGCCGAATGCGGGCAGATTCCTGGGTGGGTCGATGCCCCGGATCGCGGCCTTGTCGGGCCGCACCTCGGCGCCGCCCTCCTCGATCCCGTAGAGCGTCTCCCACAGCTTGCGTACGGCATCGCCCACCGAGCCCGAACCGGTGCCACCCTGGGAGATGGTCATGATGACGACGTACTTCTTGTTGTACGTCGCGACCCAGCCGGTCGTCTGCTTGCCGGTGACCTCGGCGGTGCCGGTCTTGCCGCGCACCTTCACCTCGTCGAGCGGGAACCCGCCGAACTTCCAGGCCAGGGAGCCCGACTGGGGAGTGCCGAGCAGCGCCTCGTTGACGTAGTCGATGCTCTTGGCCGACATCTTCACCTTGCCGGCGACCTTGGGATCGATCTTCTCGACCACCGTCCCGTCGCCGCTGACGACCGCCTTCCCGATCCTGGGCTCGTAGAGGGTGCCGCCGTTGGCCAGGGACGCGTAGGCCCGAGCGAGCTGGATCGGGGTGACCATCGTGTCGCCCTGGCCGATGGAGAAGTTCACCGCGTCGCCGGTGCGGTAGTAGTTGCCCTCGATGCAGAACTCGTGGGCGAAGAGCTGCAGGAAGTCGGTGGGGGCGTTCTTCTTCTCGTCCATCCGGCAGTAGTAGCCCTTCATGGCCTGGTAGTACTCGGCCTTCCACTTCCGGTCCGCGATCCGGCCCGTCGACTCCCCCGGCAGGTCGATGCCGGTGCGCTTACCGAAGCCAAAGGCCTTGGCGGTCTCCACCAGCGGGTCCTTGGCGTTGACGTCGGCGGGGTTGGCGCCGTACTTCTGCCAGTAGTGGACCCCGACCTGGTAGAAGAACGTGTTGCAGGAGACCTGGAGCGCCTTGGCGAAGTCGATGAACCCGTAGGCGCCCGACTCGTAGTTCTTGAACACCCGGTTGCCCACCTGGAGCCCGCTGGAACAGTTGAGCAGGGTGTCGCGGCTGTAGCCGTTGTTGAGCGCGCCGACCGTCATGAACGGCTTCCACGTCGAGCCCGGCGCGAACTGACCCTGCGTCGCCCGTGGCAACAGCGGGTAGCCCGCCTTCTCGGAGTAGAGCCTGTCGAGCTGCTTCTGGGTGATCCCGCCGACCCACTCCTCGGGGTCGTACGTCGGCTGGTTGGCCATCGCGACCAGTCGGCCGGTCTGCGCCTCCATGACCACGACCGAGCCGGAGTCGGCCTCGAAGTTGCGGCCGGAGATCTTGTCGAAGGTGTTGCGCGCGGTCTCGATCGACTCGGCGAGCAGCTTCTCGGCACGGCCCTGCACCTTGGCGTCGATGCTGGTCACCAGCGTGTCGCCGGGCTGGGAGGCGACCGAGTCGCCGCGCCCGATCTCCCGGCCGAGCGAGTCGACGGTGACGGTGTCGTAGCCGGGCATCCCGCGCAGCCACTGGTCGTACTCCTTCTCGACACCGGAGCGACCCACCATCGAGGTGATGTTGAGCGACTCGTCGCCACGCTCCTTGGCGTTGTCGTTCTCGTCCTCGGTGATCGGGGAGAGATAGCCGAGCACGCCGGCGGCGTTGATGCCGAAGGGGCTCGGGTAGGAGCGCAGCGTCTGCTTCTCCGCGACCACCCCAGGGAAGTCCTCCGGCTGCTCGAGGATGCGCAGCGCGGTCGACTCGGAGACGTCGGTGGCGATCGGGACCGGCTGGTAGCGGGTGCCGGACCAGTTGGCGATCGCCTCGTCCTGCTTCTTCGGGGACACGTCGACGGCCTTGGCGACGCGGGCCATCAGCGTCTTCCTGTCGTCGTCGTCGAGCCCGTCGAGCACGCCCTGGTCGAGGCTGACCACCCAGGCGGAGCGGTTGGTCACCATCGGCCGGCCCTGGGCGTCGACGATGATGCCGCGCACCGGCTGGCGCACGATCTCGCGCTTGGACTGCGAGGCCGCTGCGGCCTGATAGGCGTCGCCGTGGCGTACCTGCAGGTAGAAGAGCCTGACCCCGAGCGTGGCCAGCAGCGAGAAGACGAGCGCCTGGATCACGATCAGCCGCAGCCGGCTGACCTGGGCTGTGGAGAGTCGACTCGGCACTAGAGATCTCCCTTGCCGATCAGCCACAGCATCGCCGGGATCAGCAACGGCGCCAGCAGCAGGTCGTAGCCGACGCTGATCGCCACGGTCGGCAGCAGCGTCAGCGGCGCCTCACCGAGGATCAGGCCGCTGACCGCGAAGATGCTGACCCCGATGAACGCGCAGGTGGCCACCGTTGCCATCACGGTCATCGCGTTGGGACGGCCCTGGCCACCGTGGATGCTGCCCTCATCGATGCTGCCCTCGCGCACGCGGCCGGCGACGTAGCCGACGATCAGCAGCGCCAGCGCCCATCGGCCCGCGGTGTGGTCGGCGGGAGGCGCCAGATCGAGGAGTACGCCGGCGGCGAATCCGGTCACCAGACCGGCCTGCCCGCCGCGGGTGAGCGCGACCGCGAGGACGACCAGGAGCGCCAGGTCGGGGGTGATCCCGCGGATGGCGAAGGCCGGCGCCACGCTCAGCTGAAGGACGACCGCGATGATGACCAGCATGCCGACCAGGACGTTACGCAGCACCGGGGCGGCGCCGGAGGCGCGGCCTTCCATCTCGCTCATCGCAGCTCCCCTTCCGGCGTGATGACGGCTCGGTCGCTCATGGTGTCGTTGGGCACCACCACCCCGACGACGTCGAGCGAGCCGAAGTCGACGTACGGCTTGATCCGCACCGTCTGCGAGGAGTCACGCACGCTCTCGAAGGTGTCGGTCACCTCACCGATCGGCAGCCCGGAGACATACGGAGCGGCCCGGCCGTCACCCCAGGTGATGACCGTGTCCCCCTTGAGCGGGGCGGTGGACTGGTCGACGAGGTCGAGGGTCAGCAGGCCGGCGTTGGTGCCACCGGCGACCGCGCCGGAGCCCCGGACCATGCCGACCTGGCCCGACTTCTTGCCGCTGCGGTCGGCGCCGCCGACGCGGCCGCCGACGACCGAGGCGGCATCGACGATCAGCAGAACCGTCGCCGAGGTCTTGGTGACCCGCAGCACCCGGCCGACCAGGCCGTCGCCGGTCACGACCGACATGTCGGACCTGATCCCGGCGGCGCTGCCGGCGTCGATGGTGACGGTGCGGTTGAAGGTCTGAGCGGGGCCGTAGGCGGTGACGCGCGCCGGCACCATGGCGTAGCCGAGGTCCTCGGCGGCGCGGGTGATCGACTCGTACTCGGCGAGCTTGGCGCGGCCGTAGTCGGTGACCTCGACCTGGCGGCGCAGCGCGGAGTTCTCGGCCTCGAGCTTCGCGACCTTGTCACGCAGTTCGTCGCGGGTGTCGAACCACTCCGGGATGTCGGTGAACGGACGGGCCACCATCGCCGCACCGGTCTCCAGCGGAGAGATCACCTCACCGACCGCGGCGCGGGCCGGCTCCAGCACGGGGGTCTGGTCGAGCGTGGCCAGCGTGGCGCAGCACAGGATGAGCGCGATCAGCCAGGAGCGCTTCGGGCCACCGCCGCCGGCCTTGGTCTCGAGGCTGCCGCGGCGGTTGAGCCGCTCCCGCGGCGTACGGACCATGGGTTTGGGGCCCTTGCGTTGTGCCAGCCCTTTGCGCAGACGTTCGCTGGGGCGGGGGCTCAGCAACGACACGTCACCATCTCCTGTTCTCGTTCACCAGGACGGGGCGGAGTACGTCGTAGTCCTCGACGCAGCGGCCGGCGCCCATCGCGACCGAGGTCAGCGGGGACTCGGCGACATGGACGGGCATACCGGTCTCGTGGCGCAGGCGCTCGTCGAGCCCGCGCAGGAGGGCACCACCGCCGGTGAGCACGATGCCGCGGTCCATGATGTCGCCGGCGAGCTCGGGCGGCGTCTGGTCGAGGGTGGACCGGACCGCGTCGAAGATGTCGTGCAGCGGCTCCTCGATCGCCTTGCGCACCTCGGCGCTCGAGACGGTCACGGTGCGCGGCAGGCCGCTGACCAGGTCTCGTCCCCTGATCTCTGCCTCGGGCTCGTTGGGCAGCGGCCAGACCGAGCCGAGGGTCATCTTGACCTCCTCGGCGGTGCGCTCGCCCAGGAGCAGCGCGTGCTCCTTCTTCAGCCAGGTCATGATCGCGTTGTCGAGCTGGTGGCCGGCGGTCCTGATCGACTGCGAGGTGACGATGCCGCCGAGGCTGATCACCGCGACCTCGGTGGTGCCGCCGCCGATGTCGACGACCATGTTGCCGGTCGGCAGGTGCACCGGGAGCCCGGCGCCGATCGCGGCCGCCATCGGCTCCTCGATGATGTTCACCATCCGGGCGCCGGACTGGTAGCCGGCCTCCTTCACCGCGCGGATCTCGACCGCGGTGATCCCGGACGGGACGCAGATGACCATCCGCGGCTTGGCGAAGTAGCGGCGGCGGTGGACCTGATGGATGAAGTAGCGAAGCATCTGCTCGGTCGCCTCGAAGTCGGCGATCACGCCGTCCTTCAGCGGCCGCAGCGCGACGATGTCGTCGGGCGTACGTCCCAGCATCTTCTTGGCCTCATGGCCGACGGCGACCATCTCGCCGGTGTTCTTGTTGAGCGCGACCACACTCGGCTCATCGACAAGGACACCCTTGCCGCGGACGTAGACGAGTGTGTTTGCGGTGCCGAGGTCCACCGCCATGTCACGTCCAATGATGCTCGCCATGCGTCCTCGCGTTCCCGGGGCGCCGCGTCGGGGATCTGTGCTGCAGGATGCGGGCCTCCCGACGAGGCTACGAAGGTCCGAGCCTCAATCCGGAGAGGCTCGCCGAAACCGCAACGATACGGGGTGCATCCACGTCGCCGAACCAGGGGATGCCTGTGTTCACCGGGTGTTGCGGAACGGCTCACGGAGGCCCGTGAAAGCGGTCTCCAGGGCAAATGAGAGATCGCGCCGGTAGGGCTACCGGCGCGATCCCAGGGTCAGGCGATTAGGCGCCGAACCAGAGCTTGATCTCGCGGTCGGCCGACTCGGGCGAGTCCGAGCCGTGGACGAGGTTCTCGCGGTTGGAGAGGGAGAAGTCGCCGCGGATGGTGCCCGGAGCGGCCTTGCGGCCGTCGGTGGCACCGTTGAGCGCGCGGACGACCTCGATCGCCTCGTCGCCCTCGAGGACGGCGGCGACGAGCGGGCCGGAGGTGACGAAGTCACGCAGCGGCGGGTACCAGGGCTGCTCGACGTGCTCGGCGTAGTGCTCGTCGGCCATGCCCGCGTCGATGGTGCGGTGCTCCAGTTTCACGATCGAGAGGCCCTTGGCCTCGTAGCGGGACAGGATCTCCCCCACCAGGCCCCGGCGGACGGCGTCGGGCTTCAGGATCACGAACGTGCGCTGCGTCATGGGGCCGAGCGTATCGGGGCGGGCCGGTGCGGGCACGTTCGGGCCGGTCGCCGCTGTGCCCTTGTCGGCCACGTTGAGACCATGTCGGTGGGATGCGGCAGGATGGCGCTCCGTGACGACAACCCCATCAGCTCCGACGCTCGCAGACTCGATGGCCGCCATCCCGGCCCGCATCGCCGAAGACCTCGGGGTGCGCCCGGCGCAGGTGACCGCAGCGGTCGCCTTGCTCGACGAGGGCTCGACGGTGCCGTTCATCGCGCGCTACCGCAAGGAGGTCACCGGCGGCCTCGACGACGCCCAGCTGCGTACGTTGGAGGAGCGCCTCGGCTACCTGCGCGACCTCGAGGAGCGGCGTGCCGCCGTGCTCGCCGAGATCGCGAAGCAGGACAAGCTCACCCCCGAACTGCAGGCCTCGATCCTCGCCGCCGACACGAAGGCGCGGCTGGAGGACATCTACCTGCCGTTCAAGCCGAAGCGGCGCACCAAGGCGATGATCGCCCGCGAGAACGGGCTCGAGCCGCTGGCCGACGGGCTGCTCGGCGACCCGTCGCAGGACCCGGCCGTCGTGGCCGAGGGCTTCCTCGGCGAGAACGTCCCCGACGTGAAGGCCGCGCTCGACGGCGCTCGCGCGATCCTGGTCGAGCGGTTCGGCGAGGACGCCGACCTGATCGGCACGCTGCGGGAGCGGATGTGGAAGCAGGGCCGCCTGGTGACCCGCGTCCGCGAAGGGCGCGAGAACGACCCGGCCGCCGCGAAGTTCTCCGACTACTTCGAGTTCTCCGAGGCGTACGCCTCGCTGCCGTCGCACCGCACCCTGGCCGTCCTCCGTGCTGAGAAGGAGGAGGTGCTCGACGTCACCCTCTCCCCCTACGCCGAGGAGCCGGAGCCGGGCGGGGTCACCGACTACGAGCGCTCGATCGCTTCTCGTTTCGGGATCACGGACTCCGGCCGTCCGGCCGACAAGTGGCTGGCCGAGACGGTGCGGTGGGCGTGGCGTACGCGGATCCTGTTCCGCCTCGAGCTCGACATGCGCACCCGGATCCGCACCGCCGCCGAGGAGGCCGCGATCGCGGTCTTCGCCGACAACCTGCGCGACCTGCTGCTGGCCGCGCCGGCCGGCACGCGGGCGACGATGGGTCTCGACCCCGGCATCCGGACGGGCGTGAAGGTGGCCGTCGTGGACGCGACCGGGAAGGTGGTCGACACCTCGACGGTCTACCCGCACGAGCCGCGGCGCGACTGGGACGGATCGCTGGCGACGCTGGCCAAGCTGGCGAAGAAGCACTCGGTCGACCTGATCGCGATCGGCAACGGCACCGCCTCACGTGAGACCGACAAGCTCGCCGCTGACCTGCTCAAGCTGCTGCCGGAACTGAAGATGACGAAGGTGATGGTCTCGGAGGCGGGCGCCTCGGTCTACTCCGCCTCGGCCTACGCCTCCGCCGAGCTTCCGGACCTCGACGTGTCGATCCGTGGTGCGGTGTCGATCGCGCGCCGTCTTCAGGACCCGCTGGCCGAGCTGGTGAAGATCGAGCCGAAGTCGATCGGCGTCGGGCAGTACCAACACGACCTGCCCGAATACGGCCTCTCCAAGTCCCTGGACGCGGTCGTCGAGGACTGCGTGAACGGCGTCGGCGTCGACCTCAACACCGCCTCGGCTCCGCTGCTGCGCCGGGTCTCGGGGATCACCGAGTCGCTCGCCTCTGCGATCGTCGCCCACCGCGACGCCAACGGCCCCTTCCGCACCCGTCGCGAGCTCACCAAGGTGGCGCGGCTCGGCCCGAAGGCGTTCGAGCAGGCGGCCGGGTTCCTCCGGATCCGCGGCGGTGACGACCCGCTCGACATGTCCGGCGTGCACCCGGAGGCCTATCCGGTGGTCAACCGCATCCTCGACAAGGCGTCGGCGGACATCGGATCGCTGATCGGCAACGCCGCTGCGCTGAAGTCGCTGAAGCCGTCGGAGTTCGTCGACGAGAAGTTCGGCCTGCCGACGGTCACGGACATCCTCTCCGAGCTCGAGAAGCCCGGACGCGACCCGCGTCCGGAGTTCCGCACGGCGACCTTCTCCGAGTCGGTGCACGTGATCGCCGACCTGCGTCCCGGCATGGTCCTGGAGGGCACCGTCACCAACGTGGCCGCCTTCGGCGCCTTCGTCGACATCGGCGTCCACCAGGACGGACTGGTCCACATCTCCGCGATGTCGGACAAGTTCGTCGAGGACCCCCGCGACGTGGTCCGCTCCGGTGACGTGGTGCGCGTGAAGGTCCAGGAGGTCGACGAGGCCCGCAAGCGGATCTCGCTCACACTCCGGCTCAACGACGACGCTCCCGCGGGTGCTCCCGCCAAGGGCGAGTCCGGCGACCGCTCCGGTCGCCCCGGCGGCCAGCGTGGCCAGGGCAAGGGCGGACCCAAGGGCGGCGGCAACGGTGGCGGCAAGGGCGGCGGGCGCCCCAGTGGCAACCGTGGTGGCCAGGGCGGCGGGCGCGGCTCCTCCGCCCCGGCCAACAGCGCTATGGCCGACGCGCTGCGGCGCGCCGGGCTCTCCTAGGTCTCTCCAAAATCGCTGGGGAGGAGATCTGCACGAGACCTGCACATCTCCTCCCCGCATCCTCCCGACTCGGCGCCCTAGGTTCGGAGCATGACCTCCAAGAACCTGTACGTGCTCGGCGGGATCGCCGCCGTCGGCACCGCGATCCTTCTCGTCCTCGGCGCCGGTGCGCTCGGGATCATCGGCGACGGCGGGCGCGCGGACATGATGTACCTCGCCCCCATCGCCATCGTCGTGCTCGGCGCGCTCGTGGTTCGGTTTCGAGCCCGCGGGATGGCGTTCGCCGTCGGTGCCGCTGCCCTCGCCACACTTCTTGTCGGCCTGATCGCGATCGCCGCCGGGCTCCATGACGACGTCGACGGCGCCCGAGACATCGTGATGATCAGTGCGCTGTACGCCGCCCTGTTCGCGGTCTCGGGCTGGCTGTTCTGGCGTTCCGACGCGCTGAGCGGGTAGTCCAGGGAGTTGGACTACCCCGCTGTGGCCCCCAGCTGGGCCGCGCGACGTGCGACATCCTCCGGCGCCGGACCGGTCGCGTCTACTGCGGTGACCGGGGTGCCGGCGACGCGGCGGATCGGGATCACACCCGCCCAGGTGCCGGCGTCGATGTCGGCGGGTTCGTCGACCGGTCCCTCGGCGCGCGCCTTCATCGAGGCCTCGGCGAGCGGGAGGGCGAGCACGGCGGTCGCGGCGAGCTCCTTGCGGGTGGCCGGCCGCAGGGTGTCCCAGCGCCCGGGGATCATCTGGTCGACGACCAGGGCGAGGGCACGCTCCCGCTCCTCCGGGTCCTCGACGAGACGTGCGCGGCCGATCACCACGGCCGAGCGGTAGTTCATCGAGTGGTGGAACCCGCTCCGCGCGGCGACCAGGCCGTCGAGCTCGGTGATCGTGACGCACACGTCGCGCTCCAGCGCCCGCGCGAGCCAGCCGGCGGCCACCGAGCCGTGCAGGTAGAGCGACCCGCCTGCGTCCGGGCCGTTGAGATCGAAGCCGTACGCCGTGGGCAGGACGACCGGGTGGGCGTCCTCGCCCGACCCGACGGTGACGCCCAGGTGGGCGATGAGTGCCTCGCCGAGGAAGGCGTGGAGGCGCTCGCGGTCGGGGACGGCGCGGTTCTTCCCGCGGCTGATCCGGGTGCGTGGGGTGGGTGACAACGTCGTGCTCATGGGACCATCCTGGTAGCGAAGTGGCCTGCATGCACGGGCCAATTCCACCCCACTCCGACAGGCCATTCGACCGATGCTCCCCGTGACCCTCGACCGCACCTCCAGCGAGCCGCTTCCCGCCCAGCTCGCCGGCCAGGTCCGCGCCCTGGTCGTCGCCGGCACGCTCGGGACCGGCGACCGGCTGCCCTCGAGCCGTGCGCTCGCGGCAGACCTGGGCGTCTCGCGCGCGGTGACCGAACAGGCCTACGACCAGCTCACCGCCGAGGGCTGGCTCGAGGCCCGCCGCGGATCCGGGACGTACGTCACCGCGACCCGCACCACGACCACCGCAGCAGCGCCCCAGGTGACATCTCGGCCGACGCGGTCGACGTCTCGGCCGACCGGGGTGACGTTTGGACTGGACACGGGGACGCCGTTCTTCGACCCGCGCTTGGAGCCGGGGTGGCGGCGGGCTTGGCGGGAGGTTTCGGTCGCCACTCCCCCACGTGGCTACGACGATCCGCGGGGGCTGCTCGAGCTGCGCGAGGCGCTGGCGGCGAGGCTCGGACGCACCCGCGGTCTGGACCTCCATCCCGACGAGATCATCGTGACCGCCGGCACCACCGACGGGCTCCGCGCGCTCCTTCCCGAGCTGCGCCCAGGTCCGGTGGCGGTGGAGGATCCGGGATACCGGGCGGCGGCCGAGACGGTGCTCACCTACGGACGCGAGGTCATCGACCTGCCCGCCGTGGAGACGGTGGGCGACCTGGGTGATGCTGTGGCTGCGTACGTCACTCCGGCGCATCAGCACCCGCTGGGACGCGTCATGCCGGCGGCCGACCGGCTGGCCCTCCTCGAGGCCGCGAGACGGGCGGACGCGGTGGTGATCGAGGACGACTACGACTCGGAGTTCCGCTACGACGTCGCGCCGGTGCCCGCGCTCGCCCGCCTCGACCGCGGCCGGGTGGTCTATCTCGGCACCGCGGCGAAGTCGGTGGTCCCGACGCTGCGCCTGGGCTGGCTGGTCGCGCCGCCCGACCTGCACGAGCTGATCCTGCGCCGCCGCACCATCACCCATGCCGGAGCCGCCTGGCCCTCGCAGCGCGCACTGCTGACGCTGCTCCGCGACGGCTGGCTCGACAGGGCCGTACGCTCCGCCCGCCGCGTCTACGCCGAGCGCGCCCCGAGGGTGGCCGAGGCGATGAGCCCCTACGCCACGCTCGCCGGCCCGCTCGCCGGCATGTACTCCACCTGGCTGCTGCCCGAGGCGGACGCGCGCAGAGCCCGCGACGCCGCCCGGGCGGCCGGCTTCGAGATCAACCTGCTCTCCACCTACGCCCGCACCAGCGGCCTGACCGGCCTGGTGATCGGCTTCGGCGGAGTGACCGACGCCGAGCTCGATCGGGCGCTCGCCGCGCTCACCGGGGCCCTCGCGCGCTAGCGACCCGGCGCGTCGTCCTCGATCAGGTCGAAGAGGTTCTCCAGGCTGTCCGGGTCGTCCTCGCCGCCGCCGATGGCCCACCCAGAGCTGGTACGCCGCAGCTGAGCGCCCACCAGCCGGCAGGATTCCCCGGCCTTGTGCGCGTAGTGAGCCGTACGCGTCCGCGGCCGCCGCAGCACCAGCGCGTTCCCGCACGCCGGGCACAGTGCCCAGTCGGTCGGCGTCTCGTCCGTCGCCATCTGCAGCTCGTCGCGCTCCTCCACGGCAGCCAACCTACCTGGGCTCGGCCTCTTCCCCGGCGCTTTCCTCAGCGCTTTCCTCGGCGTCTTCCTCGGCGGCGATCCGGTCGAACGCCTCGAAGGCCGCGGCACGCTCGCTCTCGATCTTGCGACCGAGGATGTCGGCCATGCCCCACAGGACCGCGAAGATCACGCCGACGACGAACATGATCGGGATCAGGAAGCCCATCGCGATCGCCACGACCTGGAGTGCCCAGCCGACCCAGTAGGCCCAGGGGCGACGCAGCATTCCGGCCACCAGGATGCAGGCGACGAAGAACCCGAGGCCCAGCGGGAGCGCCAACCCTGGAGAGACCCCGCCGATGGAGATCATCACGGGTGCGGCCAGCGCGACCGCGAGTCCCTCCATCGACACGATCGCGGCGCACATCCCGCGCCGCGGCGACTTCTCCCGCTCAGTCGCCATCTGCGTCCGCCTCCAGATAGGCCGCCAGCTCGGGGTCCTCGGTCGGCACGACCTTGGCGGTCGCAGCCGACCCGGAGGCCGGGCCGCGGGAACCCAGCAGCGTACGCGCCTCCCCGGCGGTCACCACGGAGCCGGTCACCAGCACCGCACCCTCGGAGATCGAGCCGCCGCCGGAGGACTCCGACAGGCCGATCGCGGCGTCGATGGCGTCGGCGAGGCGGGGCACCACCGAGACCCGTTCCTCGCCGTAGAGGTCGACGGCAATCTTGGCGAGCTCGACCGCGGGAAGGGCTCGCTCGGTGGAGTTCTGGGTGACGACGAGATGCTCGAGCACGGGCTCGAAGACCGCGAGCAGGCCCTCCACGTCCTTGTCGCCCATCACGCCGATGACCCCGACGACACCGGAGAACGAGAAGGAGTCCTCGAGCGCGGCGACCGTGGCCTCGGCACCAGCCGGGTTGTGGGCCGCGTCGAGCAGGACCGTCGGAGACGACCGCATGATCTCCAGCCGCGCCGGCGAGTCGACCTTGGCGAACGCGTCGCGCACGAGCTCGTCGGCCAGCACGGTATCGCCCAGGAACGCCTCGACCGCAGCCAGCGCCGTCGCCGCGTTCTGCGCCTGGTGGGCGCCGTAGAGGGGCAGGAAGAGGTCTTCGTACTCCCCTCGCAGCCCACGCAGCGTGAGGATCTGACCGCCCACCGCCGGGGTGCGGGACACGACACCGAAGTCGGTGCCCTCCCACAGCAGCCGGGCGCCGACCTCCGCCGCGTGCTGGTCCAGCACCGCGGCGACCTCGACGGACTGCTCGGCGATCACGGCGACCGAATCAGGCTTGATGATCCCGGCCTTCTCGCGCGCGATGGCGACCGGGGTATCACCGAGGTACTTCGCGTGGTCGACCGCGATCGGGGTCACCACGGCGACATCGGCGTTCGCGACGTTGGTCGCGTCCCAGCCACCGCCCAGCCCGACCTCGACAACGGCCACATCGACCGGCGCCTCGGCGAACTTGGCGTACGCCATCCCGACCATGGACTCGAAGAACGACAGCGGGTACGGCTGGTCGTCGTCGACCATGCCGAGGTAGTGGGCGACGTCGTTGAACGCGGCCACGAACTCGTCGTCGGTCAGCGGCTCGCCGTCGATCGAGATCCGCTCGTTGATCCGCTCCACGTGGGGCGAGGTGAACCGCCCCACGCGCAGGTCGAGGGACCGCAGCAGCGTGTCGATCATGCGGGAGGTGGAGGTCTTGCCGTTGGTGCCGGTCAGCTGGATGATCCGAAATGCGTTCTGCGGATCACCGAGGATCTCGAGCAGGGCACGGATTCGGTCCAGGGACGGCTCGAGCCGGGTCTCGGGCCAGCGCGACTGCAGCGCTTCCCAGACCTCCTCGATCGTGGCCGCCAGACGCGGCGCGGGAGTCTCACTCATCGGGTCGAGTCTATGGTGTAGGCGCTTCCCAGCGAATTGCCAGACCCGGTACCCTCCCACTCATCTCGGACTGAACCCCATCCCCCCACAAGGTCCACCATTCATGCGTACGCTCCGGGCTGCTCTCGCGGTCATGTTCCTGGCCGTTGCCTACGTCCTGGCTGCCTTCGCGCTGGTCGGTCAGCAGATGGCCCCACGGCGGCGCCCCCGGACCTCAGGCGACCCCGGCGGGCTCGTCCTCACCGAGCAGGACCAGCCCGGGCTGTGGGCGGAGGTCCGCGACCTGGCCGCCACCGCGGGGACCCGCGCCCCCGACGAGATCCGGCTGGTGCCAGAGGTCAACGCGGCGGTCAGCGAGGAGACCAGCCTGCTCGGGCTCAGGACCGGGACCCGGCGGATGTTCCTCGGCGTACCTCTCCTCCAGGGCCTCTCCCGCAACCAGCTCCACGCGGTGCTCGCCCACGAGCTCGGCCACCACAGCACCAGCCACACCCGGCTCGGTGCCCTGATCCACCGGAGCCGGCTGGCGATCGCCGAGGTCGCCGCCGGGCTCTCCAACCCGCTGGTCAAGCGGCCGTTCCGGACGTACGCCCGTCTCTTCTTCTCCCTGACCGGCCCGCTCGCGCACGCCCATGAGATCGACGCTGACAAGCTCAGCGCGACGGTCGCCGGGCCGCGGACCGCGGCCATCACGCTGCGCACCCTGCCCGCGCTCGATGCCGCCTGGCACATCTATCTGGAGCAATACGTCGAGGCCGGCACCCACTACGGCCTGCGGCCCACGCGCTTCTTCGACAACTTCAGCAACCTGATGAGCGACCCCGAGCGGCTCGAGGAGCTCGCCAGGATCAGCGCGGCGCCACCCGAGTCGAAGACCTCGGCCTACGACTCGCACCCACCGCTGTCGGAGCGGATCGAGCGGCTGGAGGCGATGGCCTCCGCGGAGGAGGCGGACAAGTCCGGCAACGCCGCCAGCATCCTGCGCTACCCGTCACAGAATTTCCTCGCGCTCGAGGACAAGACGTTCGCCGGCTCGGGCCTGACCCCGGCGCCGATGGCCGAGATCGTGAGCGTCGCCGGCGCCCGTGCCGCGGCCATCAACGCCGAGGCACTGCTGAACGCGATGCAGGAGAACCAGATCGTGCCGGCCACCGTCCGCGGGGCCCTCGACCTGATCGCCTCGGGCAACCTCGACACGCTCCTGGACCTGGTCGAGGTCGAGTCCACGACCCCCGAGGACGACACCGCGACGACGAAGCGGAGGGTCATCGCCCGGCTCCTCGGTGCCGCCATCGCCCACGAGCTGGTCGGCGAGGACAAGGCGCGATACGAGCTCAGCTGGGCCGGTCCGTGGCGGCTGGTCGACATCGCCGGCCAGGAGGTCGACCCCGAGGACCTCGCCTACGAGGCCCTCGGCTCTCCCGGCTACGCCGCCGCGCTGCGCGCCTGGGTGCACCAGCTCGACGCGCAGGTCGACAACGAGGCGCAGGCGCAGACCGCCGCCGAAGTGCCCGCCCCGATGCCTCCGGACGGCTACATCGGCGCCTTGGCCCCCATCTCCGGCGACGGCTTCCGTACGCTGCTGGTGACCGACACCGGCCTGATGCTGCTCAAGCCCTCCGGCTCCGACCGCCTCGCCACCGGCCTCGCCTCGGTGACCTCCGGCTCGCCCGGCAGGAAGCTGATCCAGCGCGCCCTGGACAGGTCACCCGCCGAGCTGGCCACCGCGTCCAATGCCGCCTACGTCCCCTGGGACGAGATCCGCGCCCTCCACCTCAAGCAGAGCAGCAGCGGCCGCCGCTCCGCCGACATCACCACCGCCGCCGGCAAAGGCTGGTCGCTGCGCTGGACCAACGCCGCCGAGGTCGAGGGCCACATCTGGCCGGCCGTCGACCACTACCTCGGCCGCCGCTTCACCGTCGACTGAACCGCCGAGTCGGCTCGTTAGAACGAGCCGACTCGGCGGTCAGGGGACGATCGTGTGGTTGGCCATGTCGACGACGGGGCGGTAGCCGATCTTGGCGTAGACGTGGTTGGAGACGGGGTTGTCGACGTCGGTGAACAGGCACAACCGGCTGCCGTCGGCGCCGAGAAGACGTGAGGCCTCGGCCGTGACCGCGGTGCCGTAGCCGTGACCCCGCTGCTCCTTCGGCGTGTAGACCGGCGCGATCCGGATCACGCCGTGCGCCGGCAGGGTCGCGCCGACGAGGGACACGACCTCGCCGTCGACCTCCCACAGCAGCAGGAACTCCTCGTCGATCCGGCGCCGCACCTCGTCCTCGCCGACGGCAGCGTGCTCGTGGGCGTACGCCTTGTTCGAGGATTGCTCCCGGGCCGCGTGCCCGAAGTCGGCCAGCCACTCACGGCACAGCTCGAGGTCGTCGTACGTCGCCGGGCGGGCGTGCCCGGGCACACCGGACGGCATCACCAGCGTGCCGAGCTCGTGCAGCCGCGACGCCATCGCGACGCTCACCCGCCCTCCCGCGAGCCGCGCGGTCTCCTCGGCCACCGTCCGGGCCGCCGGGAGCGCGCCGTTGGCCCCACCGGCGTACTCGCCCCTCGCATGCAGCGCACGCGCCAGCTCCAGCGCTGCCGGCTCGGGCATCGGGCAGACGTAGAGCGGGTACGGCTCGAAGTTGGCCGTCCGCATCGCCGCGCCCACGACCCGGTCACCCTCGCGAGCGACCGCGAACCAGCGGTAGGGCCCCTCCTGCTCCATCCGGGTCGCCTTCTCGGCGTTGGTGGCGAGCACGTTGGCGGTCACCGGCTCGCCAGCGAGATAGTCCTTGGCGACAGCGAGGAACTCGGCTGCGTCGGTGAAGAAGTCGATGGTGCCCATGACCGAAGCATGGCGAGTGCGCAACGCCGGTCTCAACCGGTTTCGCGCCAGCCGCCGCGCGCCCATAGGATTTGGTCCCATGACTGAGACCACGCCCACGCAGACCGCACCGGAGACGACTACGCCCGCTGAGCAGCGCGTAGTCGCCGTACCGGACAAGCCGGTCCTCGAGGGCCTGGAGGCCAAGTGGGCCGAGCAGTGGAAGAACGACAAGACGTACGCCTTCGACCGCACCCAGCCGCGCGAGAACGTCTACTCGATCGACACGCCGCCGCCAACCGTCTCCGGCAGCCTGCACGTCGGCCACGTCTTCTCCTACACCCACCCCGACCTGATCGCCCGCTTCCAGCGGATGAACGGCAAGTCGGTCTTCTACCCGATCGGCTGGGACGACAACGGCCTGCCGACCGAGCGCCGGGTCCAGAACTACTTCGGCGTCCGCTGCGACCCGAGCCTCCCCTACGACCCCGACTTCACCCCGCCTGAGAAGCCGGACCCGAAGCGCCAGATCTCCATCAGCCGGCCGAACTTCGTCGAGCTGTGCAACCAGCTGGTCGTCGAGGACGAGAAGGTCTTCGAGGACCTGTGGCGCACCCTGGGTCTCTCGTTCGACTGGGACCAGCAGTACACGACCATCGGCAAGGTCTCCCAGACCGCCTCGCAGAAGGCGTTCCTGCGTAACCTGGCCCGCGGCGAGGCCTACCTGCAGGAGGCGCCGACCCTGTGGGACGTCACCTTCCAGACCGCGGTCGCCCAGGCCGAGCTGGAGGCGAAGGACTACCCCGGCTTCTTCCACCGCGTCGCCTTCCACCGCGCTGACGGCACCCCGGTCCACATCGAGACCACCCGCCCCGAGCTGATCCCGAGCGTCGTCGCGCTGATCGCGCACCCGGACGACGACCGCTACAAGGACCTGTTCGGCAGCACCGTCACGAGCCCCATCTTCGGCGTCGAGATCCCCGTCCTGCCCCACGAGGCCGCCGAGATGGACAAGGGCGCCGGCATCGCGATGTCCTGCACCTGGGGTGACCTCACCGACGTCCAGTGGTGGCGTGAGCTCAACCTTCCGGCCCGCGCCCTGATCGGCCGCGACGGCCGCTTCTCCCGCGAGACCCCGGAGTGGATCACCACCGAGGCCGGGGTCGCGGCGTACGAGGACCTGAAGGGCAAGACCGTCCACTCGGCCCGCGAGGCCGTCGTCGCGATGATCCGCGAGTCCGGTGACCTCGACGGCGAGCCCAAGAAGACCCAGCGGATGGCCAACTTCTACGAGCGTGGCGACAAGCCGCTCGAGATCGTCGCCAGCCGGCAGTGGTACATCACCAACGGTGGCCGCAACCCCGAGCTGCGTCAGCAGCTGCTGTCCCGCGGCGGTGACCTGACCTGGCTGCCCGAGCACATGCGCCACCGTTACGACAACTGGGTCGGCGGCCTCAACGGCGACTGGCTGATCTCCCGCCAGCGCTTCTTCGGCATCCCGTTCCCGGTCTGGTACGCACTCGACGCCGAGGGCAACCCCGACTACGACAAGCCGCTGCTGCCCAGCGAGGACCAGCTCCCGATCGACCCGTCCACGGACGTCCCGGCCGGCTACGAGGAGGCGCAGCGTGGCAAGCCCGGTGGCTTCCTCGGCGACCCGGACGTCATGGACACCTGGGCGACCTCGTCGCTGACGCCCCAGATCGCCGGCGGCTGGGAGGCCGACCCCGACCTGTTCAGCCGGGTCTACCCGATGGACCTGTGCACCCAGAGCCACGAGATCATCCGCACCTGGCTCTTCGGCCGCATCGTCCGCGCCCACCTCGAGGACGGCACCGTCCCGTGGAGCCACGCGATGATCGCCGGCTGGATCCTCGACCCCGACCGCAAGAAGATGTCGAAGTCGAAGGGCAACGTCGTCGTCCCGACCGAGATCCTCGAGAAGTTCGGCGCCGACGCGGTTCGCTGGCGTGCCGCGTTGACCCGCCCGGGCATGGACTCGCCGTTCGACGAGACGCAGATGAAGGTCGGTCGCCGCCTGGCGATGAAGATCCTCAACGCCTCCAAGTTCGTCCTCGGCAACGTCGGCGCGACCACGCTGAACCCGGTCGCGATCACCCAGCCGGTCGACTGCGCGCTGATGGCCCGCCTCAAGGAGACGATCACCAAGTCGACCGACGCCTTCGCGGCCTACGACTACTCCACGGCCCTGGAGGCCTCGGAGAAGTTCTTCTGGGAGTTCTGCGACGACTACCTCGAGCTGGTCAAGGAGCGTGCCTACGACGAGGACGGCGGTCTCGCCACCGAGTCCGCGCGCGCGACGCTGGCCACGGCCCTCCACGTCCAGCTGCGCCTGCTGGCGCCGTTCCTGCCGTACGTCACCGAGGAGGTCTGGTCGTGGTGGCAGACCGGCTCCATCCACACCTCCTCGTGGCCGCGTGAGCTCGAGCTCGGCACCGCTGCCGCCGCCGACCCGGCTGCGCTCGACGCCGTCGCGGCGACCCTGACCGGGATCCGTGGCGCGAAGTCGACCGCGAAGGTGAAGATGCGCCACCCGCTGGCCAAGGCCGAGGTCACCGGCCCGGCGAAGCTGGTCAAGGACGCCGAGGCCGCCGCGCCGGACCTCAAGCGGGTCGGCAACATCGTCGGCGATCTCTTCTTCACCGTCGACGAGAACGCCACCGAGATCTCGGTCACCGCCGAGCTGGCAGAGGTCGCCGAGGAGGCCTGAGCCTCAGGCCGACAGAGCCCGAACGACGGAGCAGGCCCCGGACCGCGATGCGGTCCGGGGGCCGCGGGCTGGCACACACCCACCCACCCCCCCGCGGGGGCCAAAGGGAGAGCGGGGGGGGGGGGCAGAGGGTTTAGACCGATG